>JAJYTV010000095.1 GCA_021792885.1 Bacillota bacterium | reverse complement strand
GATGATGCCGATGAGCCGCTCGTCCTCGACAATAGGAACGCCCGAGATGCGGTATTTCGCCATCATCTCGAGCGCGTCGCGGATGGTGTGGTCTCGCGTCAGGAAGATCGGGTGCCAGATGACGCCATGCTCGGAGCGCTTCACCTTGTCGACCTCGACCGCCTGCTCCTCGATGCTGAGGTTCTTATGGATGACGCCGACGCCGCCTTCGCGCGCCATGGCGATCGCCATCCTGGCTTCCGTCACCGTGTCCATGCCCGCGGAGATGATCGGAACGTTCAGGCGCAGGCGGCGGGTGAAGCGCGTGCGCGTATCGACGTCGTTCGGTAGCACCGACGAATGGGCGGGTACGAGCAGCACGTCGTCGAACGTCAGTCCTTCGCGCAGTACCTTCTGGCCGGCCACTGGCTGGATCCTCCCCTTCAAACTGCTTAGGGTAGCATAGCACGGGCAAATATGTCGAACAACCGCTCGAGGATCGCAGGACTGACGCCAGAACGGTACGCACAGTCCGAAGCGGGGTCGGCGGAACGTACACAGTCTACATCAGGTGCGCGATCAACCTGACTGCGCTCCGCTGCACCCATCGTACCGAACCTTCTGGCGGCGACAGCCCTCACGATGCTACAACGTGGACACAAGGGTTCTAACGCGTGCGAGCGGCTGTCGAGGCGGCAAATACCGTAGCCACGTCCCGCATCGCCAACGCAGAAACCCGCGCCGCCTTGGCGATGGCGGCGCGGGTTCATAGGATCACCGATGTGGAGCGCGCGACAGCAACCGCTCTGTTCCGTGCAGAATGGTCCGTGTTCTCGGTAGTGAACATGACGCAACCGCTCGTCGAGCTGGCTGCGGAGTTGGCGGAAGCAAAGGGCCTGTGTGGCTTCGACGCAATCCATTTGGCGTCGTCCATTCTCCTGCTTCGGCGAACGCAAGAACCTGTGCGCTTCATGGCGTGGGATCGTGCACTCGTGCGCGCAGCGAGCGATCTGGGTCTGACGGTGGACGACAACCCCGATTGGGGTTCGCCATGGCGTTTGCTCCGCCGAGGCGCTGCGCAACATTGGCTACGTTATGCTCATGACAACCTTCCGGCGCATGTGCATGAGATCCCGCTAGAGGGCGCCCGTCACCCGCACGCGCCCTTCGCCCGGTGTGGTCGCGACGGCCCTGCCGATGTCGACCGCCAGCCGATAGATGTCACCAGCCCCCATCACGAGTACGACATCGCCCGGTTCCATGCGTCCGAGGAGCCAGCCGTAGGCCTCGGCGAGGCCCGCGACGTGCGTGACGGACTTGCCGGCGCGCCGCACCTCCTCCGCCAGGCGCTCCGAGGAGACGCCGTGGATCGGCTGCTCGCCGGGCGGTGCGTAGATGTCGAGGAGCAGCACCTCGTCCGCGGCGCGGAAGGCGCTCGGGAACTCGCCGAAGAGGAGCTTGGTGCGCGCGTAGCGCTGCGGCTGGAAGACCGCGAGGAGGCGCTTGGGGTGCAGCTCGCGCGCCGCCTCCAGGACGGCCGCGATCTCCGTCGGATGGTGGGCGTAGTCGCTGATCACGGTCACCCCACGGCCCTCGCCGACGACCTCGAAGCGGCGCGCCGCGTTCCTGAACTGCGCGAGCGTGTGCGCCATGGACGAGAAGGGGATCCCGAGGTGGTAGCCGACGGCGATCGCCGCGAGCGCGTTGCGCACGTTGTGCAGGCCGGGCACGGGAAGTTCCAGGCGCCCGAGCGTCCCCTCGGGGCCCTGGACGGTGAAGCGGTGGCCGCCGCCCTTGCGCGGCGCGAGCCGCAGCGCCCGGAAGTCGCTGCCGCGCGAGAGGCCGTAGCTGAGGTGGCGGGCCGGCGCGCCCTGCGCGAGCGGAGCGAGCAGCGGGGCGTCGTGGCAGGTGATGATGAGTCCGCGGCAGCCGTGCAGGAACGTGCGGTAGGCCTGCAGGACGTTTTCGAACTTGCCGTCGTAATGGTCGAGGTGCTCTGGGTCCGCGTTCGTCAAAATCGCGATCTCGGGGTGGTAGCGCAGGAACGAACCGTCGCTCTCGTCCGCTTCCGCGACGACGTAGGGACCGTGGCCGATGCGCGCGTTGCCGCCGAGCCACGCGAGCTCGCCGCCGACGACGACGCTCGGGTCGAGCCCGCCGTCGATCAGGATGGCGGAGACCATCGACGTCGTCGTGGTCTTGCCGTGCGTTCCCGTGACGCAGATGCCGCGCCCTTCGGCGAGGATCTGCGCGAGCATCTCCGAGCGGTGCACCACAGGCACACCCCGCTCGCGCGCCGCGAGCAGTTCCACGTTGTCCTGCGGCACATCCGTGGAGTAGACGACCTTGTCGGCGCCGGCCTGGTTCTCCGGCGCGTGGCCGTAGACGATCTCCACGCCGATCTCCTCGAGACGGGAGGTCCGGGAAGAAGGGTGCACGTCGGATCCAGTCACCAACACGCCCTGGCCGTGCAGGACGAAGGCGATCGCGCTCATACCGTACCCGCCGATCCCCACGAAGTGCACGTGCAACATCGTTCTCCTCCCCGGGAAGGCCACTTCGCCGCGAACACCGCGCATCCTGGCTCGGCCTATTCTCTGCCGAGATCCTCGGGGGAAAGACGCACGTACTCCAGTGCGAGGGACGCATAATGCTCCGCCGAGAGGCGCAGGCGCGCGGTCTCCTCCTCGGTGAGATGCCGTACGACCCGCGCCGGCACGCCCGCCGCGAGCACGCCCGAAGGCACCTCCCTGCCCTCCGGGAGCAGAGCGCCTGCCGCGAGGATCGACCCCTGGCCAAGCGAGGAGCCGTTGAGCATCGTCGCACCCATGCCGACGAGCGCCATGTCGCCGACCTTCGCCCCGTGCACGATCGCCCGGTGGCCGACCGTCACGTCCTCCCCGATCACGCACGGAAAGCCTGGATCTGCGTGGCAGACCGCGCCGTCCTGGATGTTGCTCCGCCTGCCGATCTCAATGTCCTCCGCATCACCCCGCAGAACCGCCCCGAACCAGACAGAGGCGCCTTCGCCGAGGCGCACGCGGCCGATCACGTCGGCCGACGGCGCCACGAAGACGCCTTGCGAGATCTCCGGATGGAATGTCCGGTAGGGGTGGATCGCCAACTATCCCGCGCCTCCTCCACCACGCGCGCCGGCACGCCGAAGGCGCGGCCGCCGTCGGGGATGTCGCCGGCCACGACGGCGCCGGCGCCGACCTGCGCCCCTGCACCGATACGCACGCCGGCGAGCACCGTCGCGTTCGCTCCGATGAGGGCGCCGTCCCCGATCTCGACGGGACCGACGTAGACGCCGTCCGGACGGAACTCGTGGGTCAATATGGTGACATTGTAGCCGATGATCGCGCCCGTGCCGACGGAGATCAGATCCGGACGGAAGATGTCGAACGTCGCGCCGAGCCCCACGGCGGCGAAGGGGCCGATGCGGCAGCCGAGGCCGCGCAGCATGGCGTTCTTTACGCCCGGCCAGGGAACGTACCGGCCGAGGAAGATGACGAAGGCGCAAGCCGTCGGACGCAAGAGTCCGAAGACCTTCGGCCACGCGTACATGGGATGGGGAAGGCTCGTCTCGATCCGCTGCAGTCTGCGCATCAATACCCCCGGTCGCCGCCTGGCGCCGGGGGTATTCTTCCCCAACCGAGAAGATCGCTTCAGGGCTTGAAAGGATGGATCACGGGCTCCGCATTGAGCTCCCTCGGCGCCCGCTCCCCCGCCGCGTAGAGCGCGAGGCCGAGGCGGGCGATCATCGCCGCGTTGTCTGTCGAGAAGTGCATGGGCGGCGCGACGAGCTCGACGCCCAGCGGCGCGAGCGCCTGCGCGAGGCGCTCGCGCAGAAAGCCGTTCGCCGACACGCCGCCGGCGAAGACGAGCCGACGGGCGCCGAGGCGCTCGATCGCGACGCGGGTGCGCGAGAGGATCTGCGCCAAGACCGCCTCCTGGAACGCCGCGGCGACGTCGGCCGGCCCCTCGCCCGCGAGGAAGCGCTGCTGCGCCGCCGTCTTGAGTCCGGAGAAGCTGAAGTCGAGGCTCCCCTCGATCGGCCGCACCACAGGCAGCGGGCAGCGCAGGGGGTCCCCCTCGCGGGCGATCGCCTCGATCAGCGGCCCGCCCGGGTAGCCAAGGCCGAGCGCGCGCGCCACCTTGTCGAACGCCTCGCCTGCGGCGTCGTCGCGCGAGCGCCCCAGCACCAAGGCGTCCTGCGGCCCCCGCAGCTGCAGGAGCACCGTGTGCCCACCGGAGGCGACGAGCGCGAGCTCCGGGTAGCGGACCTCCGCACCCAGGAAGGCGGCATAGGCATGGGCCACGACGTGGTTCACGCCGACGAGCGGCAGGCCGCGGGCGAAGGCGTACGCCTTCGCGAACGAGAGGCCGACCATCAGGGCGCCTGCGAGGCCGGGGCCGCGCGTCACCGCGACGAGCCCGATCTCCTCGGGCCCGATGCCCGCCTCCTCGATGGCGCGCCGCACGGTCGGAGAGAGCCGCTCGAGGTGGCGGCGCGCGGCCACCTCCGGCACGACGCCGCCGAACGCCTCATGCAGGTCGATCTGCGAGGCGACGACGGATCCGAGCACCTGTCCTTCGCCTGTGACGAGCGCGGCCGCCGTCTCGTCGCAGCTCGTCTCGATGCCGAGGCAGATCACTCGGGTTCCGCCCCCGGCATGCTGCCCCAGACCATGATGTAGGCGTCCTCGCCGTTGTCGGTGTAGTAGCCCCGCCGCAGGCCGACGCGGCGGAAGCCGAGCGAGTCGTAGAGGTTCTGGGCGACCGTGTTCGAGACCCGCACCTCGAGGGTCACGCGAATGCCGCCCGAAATTTTCGCAAGGTCCATCGCCGCCTGCATCAACATCCGGCCGACGCCCCGCCCGCGGAAGTCGGGGTGGACGGCGACGTTGGTGATGTGCCCCTCGTCGACGATGAACCACATGCCGATGTAGCCGATGATGCGCTGGCCGTTCTTCGCCACGAGGTAGTGGGCGTAGGCGTTCTCCGTCAGCTCCGAGACGAACGCGCGCCGAGACCAGGGGGTGGCGTAGGACTTGCGCTCCGTCACGAGCACCTGGTCCACATCCGCAAGCCGCATCTCCTCGACGTGCATCGACCCGTCGATCATCTCATCGTCCGGAGACCGCCGGCGGCCGGAGATAAAGCGCAGCGGTGGAAAGCGCATCGGCGATGCTCGCCTCCTCCCTCGCCCGTTGGGCGAAGCGGCCGAGGTCCGCGGCGCGCAGATCCGCCGCACCCAGCCGTGCGAATTCAAAGCCCTCGAGGATGGACCGGTGGGCGCGGACCGCGTCCCCCAGGAAGAGGACCGGACGGCGAAGGAGCCCAAGCTCCCCGCAGAACTCGCGCAGCCCACGCAGTGAAGGTTCGATGCGTTCCAGCGGCAATGCGCCGCCCCCCACCTCGTAGAGTGCGCAGAACGCGTCCTCCCGACGGGCGTCGAGCGCGGGCGCGACGAGGCCGTCCTGCGCCTGCGAGAACGCCGCCGCGACGAGCCCCGGGACGCCGTACGCCGGGATCCCCAGCCCATCGCGCAGCGCCTGCAGCGCCGCAAGGCCGATGCGCAGTCCCGTGTAGGAGCCCGGACCGCGGTTCGCGGCGGCCGCCGCGAGGTCCCCGCGGGCGATGCCGGCAAGCGCGAGCGTCTCCTCGATCGTCGGCACCAGCATCGCGGAGTGCAGGCGCGGCGCGTGGCGGGAGACCTCCGCGAGCAGCCGCCCGTCCTCGCCGATCACCGCCGCCGACAGCACCTCGGTCGCGGTGTCGAAGCAGAGCCACGGCCCCTTCATCGCGGCCACCGCAGGCGCCGGAGCGCCTGTTCCGCTCGCTCCCCGCGCGCCGAGAGCTCCAAAGACCTGCCCTCTCCCTGGCCATCGAGGCGCACCTCGAGGCGCTCCTCCGGCAGCGCAGCCGCGGCGCGCTCCGGCCATTCGATGAGCAGCACCGCCTGTGGCGCCAGGATCTCCTCGAGGCCGAATTCCTGGAGGTCCGTGCGCTCGAGGCGGTAGAGGTCGAGGTGGTAGAGCTCGCCGGGGTAGGCCTGCAGCAGAGTGAAGGTCGGGCTGGGCGCGTAGGGGATGCCGGTGCGTGCGGCGATGAAGCCCTGGCAGAGCGTCGTCTTGCCCGCCCCGAGCGCACCGAAAAGGCAGACCGCGAGTCCTCCTTCGACGGCGTCGGAGAGCGCGGCCCCGAAGGCCCTCGTCTCCTCCGCATCCCGCAGCGCGATGCGCGCGATCACGAGTCCCTCCCGCGAAAGTGCTGGTATCCCTCTGCCTGCAGCGGCTCGACCCGGCCGCCCCGCCGGACGGTGAGGCCCGGCGCGCCCGTCACCTCGCCGATCCGCCGAAGCTCGGTGCCCGCAGCCGCTTGCGCGGCAGGCAGGTCGAAGCCGGCGCCCGCCGTGAAGACGAGTTCGAAGTCCTCGCCGCCTCCATAAGCGTACCGCAGCGCCTCCTCCCTGGGAACGTCCGGCACGACCGGCAGGGCGTCCTCGTCGATCAGGATGCCGACCGAGGACGCGCCGGCGATCGCCGCAAGCTCCGGGTAGAGCCCGTCCGAGACGTCGTCGCAGGCGCCCGCGCCGAGCCGTGCGAGCGCCGCGCCGAGCGAGACCCTGGGCAGCGGGCGCAAAAAGCGCTGCGCCTCTCCCGGCGGCGCGCCGTGCAAGAGGCGCTCGAGACCCGCCTTCGCGGCCCCGAGCACCCCGGAGACGTAGACGCCCTCCCCCGGCGTCGCACCGCCGCGCAGGAGCGGCCGTTCCACCGGCGCGAAGGCCGTGATCGAGACGAAGGGGATCGCCGCCTCGACCGTGTCGCCGCCGATGAGGCCAGCGCCCGTCTCCCGCCCGAGCTCCGC
>JAJYTV010000094.1 GCA_021792885.1 Bacillota bacterium | reverse complement strand
GAGCAACAGAAAGGTGTTGGCTGCTCGCGGCAGACCGCTTCACTTGACCGCCATCGACCATCAGGCTTTGTGTGACGTAAAGAAGAAACCAAGCAACTGAACGGCTAGCGCATACATGTATATTACAGGTCAACTACAATTAGCCATCTCCCCTCGGGGAGGTGGCGCTACTCCCCGTAGGGACCTACGTTACGATCGAGACAGAGTATCGCATCAGATCACCTCAAGACGACCCTGAGAGGGCACACCCTCCAGGGCAAATGTCGCGAAAGAAGAGGAGTATCCGATGCCGCGAACATTGTAAGGGGGGAATGGGCTTTCGCCCGCATGCGCGCACCGAGACCTACCGCCGCGCGCGCTAGCCTTTGCGGCTCAGCCTCCCGTGACGTGCGCGAGGGCGAGGTTCAGGGTCAAGAGGCCGAGCCAGATGGCGCCGTAGAGGAGGCGCATGGGCGTCGGGATCGGCAGGTCCGGCGAGGCCATGCGCCGCTGCGTGAAGAACTGCCAGAGCAGCACGCCGACGATCAGAAGGCCGATCGGGGAGCGGCCGAGCCACGCGACGAGCAGCAGTACGGGGATGCCGACCCACCAGATGCGCCGGTCGACGGCGGCGACCATGCGGCCGCCGTCCAGCGGCCACACAGGGATCAGGTTGAAGGCCTGCAGGAAGAAGCCGAAGTAGGCGAGACTGAGGAGCACGCCCTGACCCGACGCGGTGCCCAAGAGCCACGCCGCACCGCTCGCGAGCGTACCCGCAAGCGGCCCTGCCGCCGCGATGACGAACTCCTGCTGCGGGCTCTGCGGCTGCTGGCGAAGGAAGATCGCGGCTCCGAGGAACGGGATGAAGACCGGTGCGCCGGCGCGCAGGCCGTATGCCCGGATCGCGACGAAATGCCCGAGTTCATGCAGCAGGAGCAGCACGGCGAAGCCGACGCCGAACGTCCACCCGAAGCTCGCGCCGTAGACCCAGGCGCTCAGGAGGAACGTGAGGCCGGAGCCGAGGAACGGGACGTGCAGCGCGAAGAGCAGGATCGCCTTGAGCTTCGCGAGCAATGCGAGGAGAGCAGCACCGATCGTCGAGAGGCGCCTGCGCCAGTTCGGCCGCTTCGGTGGCGTCATCGCTCGCGCGGCGCGCCCAGGATGCGCATGCCGCGGGCCGTCGCGACCGGTAGGAGGCCCGTGTCTGGGCAGACGGCGACCGGCTCTCCGACGGCAAGCAGGAGCGGCAGGTCCTCCTTGCCGTCGGCGTAGTAGCGCGCGTTCGCGAGCGCGTCCTCGAGGCCGCGCTCTCTAAGGCGCTCGCGCACGCGCGCGAGCTTCTCCGGCCCGCGGCAGGTCGGACCGTCGAGGACGCCGCGAAAGCGCCCGCCCTCCGTCGCGACGCGCGTCGCGAGGCATTCTTGGAAGCCTAGCGCGGCCGCCACCGGCTCAGCCAGCGGGTGGACGGTCGCGGTGACGAGCCAGAGCTCGTCTCCCGCCGCGCGGAGATCCCGAAGCTCCTGCGCGAGGGCAGGGCGCAGGCCGTCGCGCACCCGCGCTGCGGCGATGGCGCAGGCGTCCGCGATATCCTCCGGCGCCAGACCGGAAAGGTAGCGGGCGAAGGCCTGCGGCCACCAGCCGCTCAGCGGAGCACGCGAGGTGGACCGGGACACGAGAAGACGGCCCACGAGCCGGACGAGGCCGCTGCGGCGGATGCCGCGGCGCCACAGCTGCGGCATGAGCCGTGCGTACGCGTAGCCGTCGATCAAGGTGCGGTCGAGGTCGAACAGCGCGAGTGCCAAGGACTCGCCTCCTGCCCGCTCCTTCGCGATGCGGCAGGAGTCCTCCTCTCAGCGGTAGGCGCGGCGGTACTGGATGGGCGGCGTCGGCTCGACGTGTAGCGCCTGCTGCGCCGCGAGCGCCCAGTGGGGGTTGCGAAGGAGCCCGCGCGCGAGCGCGACGAGGTCCGCCTGCCCGCTGGAGATCGCGGCGTCCGCGAGTTGCGGGTAGTCCATGTGGCCGACCGGCATCGCGGGGACACCGGCCGCCTTCACCGCCGCGGAGAGCGGCAGGCGGAAGCCGGGGAACTCGGGCTCCGTGACAGGCGCGTTGCCGCCCGTGGTGCAGTCGATCAGGTCGATGCCGTGGGCGTGCAGGCGGCGCGCCGCCTCGAGCGTGTCCTCCAGCGGGTAGCCGCCCGGGGCGCCGGCTTCGAGCATCGAGAGGCGGGCCCAGACGGGCATGTCCTGCGGCAGGACGTTGCGCACGGCGTCCGCCACCTCGAGGAGGAGGCGCATCCTGCCGCTGAGGTCCCCGCCGTACCCGTCGTCGCGGCGGTTGCTGATCGGCGAGAGGAACTGGTGCAGGAGGTAGCCGTGGGCACCGTGCAGCTCGACCATGTCGAAGCCCGCCTCGAGCGCGCGGTGCGCGCCCTGCGCGAACTGGTCGATCACGGTGGCGATGCCCTTGGTGTCGAGCGCCAGGGGCACGCGGTAGTGGTCGGAGAAGGCGATCGCGGAAGGGCCGACGGCGTCGAACACGGGATCGGCCTTGCGGCCGGCGTGCCCGAGCTGGACGCCGATCGGCGCTCCCTGCGAGTGGACGAAGTCGGCGAGACGGCGCAGGCCGGGGATCTGGGCGTCGTCCCAGATCCCGAGGTCTGCGGGGCTCAGGCGCCCGTTCGGCGCCACCTGGGTCATCTCGAGCATCACGAGACCGACGCCGCCGACGGCGCGTGCCCCGTAGTGGACGAGGTGCCACTCGGTGACCGTTCCGTCTTCGGGCGCGGAATACTGGCACATGGGCGACATCACGATCCGGTTGCGCAATTGCAGGCGGCGGCTTTCGAAGGGATCGAAGAGGTGAGCCATCGGCGGTGATTCCTCCTCACGCGGGGAAGCGTACCGCCTACGCTATGCATTGTAAAGTGTCAGCCCAGCACGGTCGCGATCTCTGCAAAGAGCGGCGCGCCCCGCCCCGTCACGGGATCCCATCCCGGACCGCACTGGTAGCCCTGCACCCCCGCATAGCTGTTGTTCCCTTGGACGATGTCTCGGAATGCTGCCGCGGGCAGGCTGTAGATGACCGGGAAGAGCGCCTTCCGGCCGACCGCCGCACGCACGCGCAGCGCGGCGCCTGCCGCGACCGGCGCGGCGACGCTGGTGCCGCCGACGACGGACATCTGCGCCTGGAAGACGACCGCATAGCCCGTCAGTGGGTCCGCGTTCAGGGCGATGTCCGGAACGCCGCGTCCGGTGCTTCCCTGCGGCAGGAAGGGCAGCTGGTCCGCAAGGGCCGTGAACACCTGACTGAATCCGCCGCCGCTTGCGCCGTTCTGTGCGATGTCCGTCCAGCCCGTCTCGACGATGCTGCCGTCCGGCTGGAGGACAAGGTGGGTGCCGCCGACGGCGATCGCGTGCGGCACGCAGGCGGGAGCGTCGACCTGGGCGATGGGCGGACCGCCGGGGGAATGCAGGCCATAGGCGCCCTGGTCGCCCGACGCGATGAAGGTGTCGGCCCCTGCAGCCCCGAGGCGCTGCAGGAGCCGGTCGATCGCCTGCAGTTCGGCGGGCGGGAAGAGCAGTTCGCCATCCCCGTAGCTGATCGACACGACGTCGGGACTCAGGGCAAGCGCGGAGCGCAAGGCGTCCACGACGTAGACGCTGAAGGCCGCGTCGTCCGCGCCCGGAGGCGCCTCGAGGAAGTAGACCTCGCCGCCCTGCGCGGCGGCCCAGAGCCATTCGAGGTCGAGGGTGGCTTCGAGGTCGGAAGGCTGCAGACCCGGGTCCACCGTGCCGCGGGCGATGCGCTGCACCGTGGGCTGCAGGCGGGGGAGGCCCATCTCCATGCAGAAGAGGTCGATGTCGGACTGGCGGTAACCGGAGCCGAACTCGAGCAGCACCGCGCGCCCCGTGCCCTGCGGCAGCTGGTCGTAGGCGTAGGCCTGCGCGATCTCGTCCGGCCGATAGCCCTCCTGAGCTGCATCCGCACGGAAGGCGTGCGCGGCGCGCCGGCCGCGCACGTCGTTCGTCAGCCCGACGACGGAGAGGACCGCCGCCGCGAGGCTGCGCGGCAGAGCGGGCTCGCGATCCGGGGCGTACCCGCCGCGCTCATCCTCGCGCAGGGAGACCCCGAACGCGCGTTCCACCGCCGCCGCTTCGCCCGCGGCGAAGATGACGCCGGCTCTGAGATCCGGTGCTTCTGTGGCGAGTCCGGCGGCGCCGAGGTGGCGCAGGAGGCTGGAGAGCGCGCCCGCACCGAGATCGGCGCCCGCATGCTCCAGCACGAGGGCAAGCTGCAGGCGGCGATCGCGCGCCACCGGGCGGCCGCCGGAACGGGGAGCGTGTCCTCCGATCGAAACCAATGGCATAGAGATCCCTCCGAACGGTAGTTGAGGCCTGGTTCACCGTATGCGGCGCCGGCAGGCGATCCCCCAGGGGCCTACCATCTATTTCGTCACCATATGGTGTAAAGAGGAGGTCGGCGGTCTGGATCGAATGACCTCAGCAGCACAAGGAGGGTGGGATGCCGGGGAAGGAGCGTCAGCCGCGTCGTCGACCAACCTACGTGCGTGTTCTCGGATGCCTGCGCGCATCCTGCCGCGGCTGCCTGGACTGAGAAGGTCGAAGGCGGTGCGGGCGCGAAGGGACATCGCAGCGTCCTGCGGAGTCCAACGCCACGTTCCTCCCAAAGGAGTTCGCGTGGAGACCATTCATTTCGGACAAGGGGGTCATGGATTGAGCGACGAGACCTCGGGCGTCTCCGAAGCTGAAATTGCAGTCCACTGGGGAGAAGAGTCCTACCTTCAACCCCCCGCCAGCTTCGTGGCGCAGGCGAACCTGCAGGACAAGGACGTCCGCAAGCAGTTCAGCCTCGAGAACTTCCCGCAGTGCTTCGAGGCGTATGCGGACCTTCTGACGTGGGACCAGCGCTGGGACAAGGTGCTCGACACCTCGAACGCGCCTTTTTGGAAATGGTTTGTCGGCGGACGCCTGAACGCGTCCTACAACTGTGTCGACCGGCACCTTGCGGAGCACAGCAACAAGACGGCGATCCATTTCGTACCGGAGCCTGAGCACGAGGCGATCGAGCACGTAACCTACCGCGAACTGTGGGTGCGCGTGAACGAGTTTGCGGCGCTCTTGCGCGACTTCGCCGGCATCAAGCAGGGCGACCGCGTCACGATCCACATGCCGATGGTGCCGGAGCTGGCCGTCGCGATGCTGGCCTGCGCGCGCCTCGGCGCGATCCACTCGGTCGTGTTCGCGGGCTTCAGCGGCAAGGCCGCAGCCGACCGCATCGTCGACTCCGAGTCGAAGCTCCTGATCACGATGGACTCCTACTACCGCAGCGGGGCGCTGCTCGACCACAAGGAGAAGGCGGACATCGCCTACGAGGACTCGAAGAGCCAGGGGCACGCCGTGGAGAAGGTGCTCGTCTTCGAGCGCTACCCGGGCCGCTACTCGAGCCCGACACCGATCGTGGAGGGGCGCGACTACGTCGTGAACGACCTCCTGAAGGAGTACCGCGGACGGCGGGTAGAGCCCGTCTCGGTGCGTTCGGAGGACCCGCTGTTCCTCATGTACACGAGCGGTTCCACCGGCCGCCCGAAGGGCGCCCAGCACGGCACCGGCGGCTACCTCTCGTACGCCGCGTGGACGTCGAAGATGGTCCAGGACATCCACCCGCAGGACGTGTACTGGTGCATGGCGGACATCGGCTGGATCACCGGACATTCCTACATCGTCTACGGGCCGCTCGCGCTCGGGGCCTCCACGACGATCTACGAGGGCACGCCGACCTACCCGGACGCGGGGCGACCCTGGCGGGTCGCAGAGGAACTCGGCGTCACGATCTTCCACACCTCCCCGACGGCGATCCGCGCGCTGCGCAAGGCGGGCGGCGGCGAGCCGGAGAAGTACAACTACCACTTCAAGCACATGACGACCGTCGGTGAGCCGATCGAGCCGGATGTATGGAAGTGGTACTACGACGTGATCGGCAAGAAGGAGGCCGTGATCGTCGACACGTGGTGGCAGACCGAGACGGGCGGGTTCCTGATCACGACGATGCCGGCGCTCGACCCGATGAAGCCGGGCAGCGCGGGACCTGCCATGCCGGGTATCCACCCGGTGATCTACGACGAGGAAGGCCACGAGGTGCCGGCCGGTTCGGGCAAGGCGGGCAACATCTGCATCCGCAACCCGTGGCCGGGCATGTTCCAGACGATCTGGAAGGACCCGGACCGCTTCGTGCGCACCTACTTCGCCAAGTACAACAAGGACCCGAAGAGCACCGACTGGCGCGACTGGCCGTACATGGCGGGCGACGGCGCGATGCAGGCGGCGGATGGCTATTACCGCATCCTCGGCCGCATCGACGACGTGATCAACGTCGCAGGGCACCGGCTAGGCACCAAGGAGCTGGAGTCCGCGGCGCTCACGGTGCCCGAGGTCGCTGAGGCTGCCGTCGTGGCGGCGAAGGATGCGGTCAAGGGCATCATGCCGGAGATCTACTGCTCGCTGCGGCCGAACATCGAGCCGAGCGAGGAGCTGCGCAAGCGGATCTCGGACGCGATCGCGAAGGAGATCGGGCCGATCGCAAAGCCGCGTGCCGTTTGGATCGTGCCGGACCTGCCGAAGACGCGGTCGGGGAAGATCATGCGCCGCATCCTGGCGGCCATCTCCAACGACAACAACGACGTCGGCGACGTGACGACCCTCTCGAACCCCGAGACGGTCGACCTGATCCGTCAGATGCACGCGAAGTAACCGCCCGGGAAGGCGGCTCCCGCGAGGGTCTGTTGACAAAGCCCCGTCGATCTTCGGATCGGCGGGGCTTCGCATGTAGAAGCAAGGAGTTCTTGTCCTTGGCGTCGAAGGAGAAGGTCGAGGTGGTTCGCAGGGATGGAGCGCGAGGGCAACGATCAGATGCGGCTTGTGTTCATCGACCTCGGGGATCTAGATCGGAA
>JAJYTV010000093.1 GCA_021792885.1 Bacillota bacterium | reverse complement strand
GCCTCCTGCTGCACGACCCGAAGACCGGCAGCTTCTCCCACCACCACTTCCGCGCGCTCCCGGACCTCCTGCGGGAGGGGGATCTCCTCGTCATAAACCGCTCGCGGACGCTTCCCGCGTCGCTGCCCATCTGCGCGGAGGATGGGACGCCCTTGCGCCTGCACCTCGCGCAGCGCCTTGCGCAGGGGATGTACCGGGCGGAGCTGCGCAGCGAGGACGGCCTGCATCCGCTCCCGGCACCGGCGGCGGGAGCGCGGTTCACCCTGCGCGAGCAGAGCCTCGGCACGCTCGTGGTGCAGGTGCTCTCGCGGGCGCACCCCGCATCGCGCCAGATCCTCGTGCGCACTGCGGGGCGGCGCAGCCTCCTTCCCTGGATGCGCCTTCTGGGGCAGCCGATCCGCTACGCCTACGTGCAGGGGCGCTGGCCCCTTTCGGCGTACCAGACGATCTTCGCGGGACCGGCGGGATCGGCCGAGATGCCCTCCGCCGCGCGCCCCCTCAGCCGGGAGGTGCTGGCGGGGCTCAAGCGGCGCGGCGTGCGCCTCACCTTCCTCACGCTGCATTGCGGCCTCTCGAGCGAGGAGGTGGAGGAGGGGATCGAGGGGCACTACCTGCCCGCGGAGCCGTACGCGCTGCCGAGCGCGACCGTGCAGGAGATCGCGCGGGCAACTGCGCGGGGCGGGAGGGTGATCGCGGTCGGCACGACGGTCGTGCGCGCGCTGCAGAGCGCGTGCGCGGGCGGCGCGCTGCGTCCGGGCCGCGCTCTCGCGGGCGCTCTGCTGCGCCCGGGCGTGCGCCCGTGCGCCGTCGATGCCCTGCTCACCGGCATGCACGCGCCGAAGAGCTCGCACCTCGCGCTGCTCGAGGCGTTCGTAAGCGCGCCGTTGCTGCGTCGGGCGTACCTCGGCGCGATCGCGCAGGGATACCGCTGGCACGAGTTCGGCGACATGCACCTCATCCTGCCGGACGCGCCCCATGCGCCGATGCGGTACTCTCTAGAACAGGAGTGATCACGTGGACGAGAGGGCGCCCTTGCGCCGCTCGGATGCCCTGCGCCGCGTCGCGGAAGCGCTCAACGAGACGCTCGATGCGGAGGCTGCCATCGCCGCCCTCCTGCCGGAGCTCGAGGGCGTGCTCGGCCTGCGCACGGCCTGGGCGTTCCGCTACCGGCCCGAGCGCAGCGACTTCGTCAAGATCGCGGCCACCGGGCTTCCGCCGGCACTCGCGGCGAACGGACAGCAGGCGCTCGAGGAGGATTCGTGCGAGTGCCAGCGCCGCTTCCATGCGGGCCAGCTCGACCAGGCGGTGAACATGGTCACCTGCTCGCGCCTGCGCGACGCGCAGGGCGACAAGGAGGGGCTCGTGCTGCACGCGAGCGTCCCCCTGCGCCGCGGCGAGCACATGCTCGGCATCCTGAACGTCGCGGCCCCGGGCACCGCCCACTTCGACCAGGAGTCCCTCGCGCTGCTCTCCGCCGTCGGCAGCCAGTTCGCCGTGGCGCTCGGGCGCGCGGAGTCGCATGCTGCCGCGGCGCACCGCGCGCGCCAGCTCGAGGCGCTCGCGGACGTGGCGCGGCTGATGCTCGATGCGCGCGACCCTGCGGGCATCCTGCGCAGCGCGGTATCGCTCGGGGCCGCGCGCCTCGGCATCCCGCGGCTTGCCGCTGTGCGCCGCAGGGATGGGCAGGTGTTCGCCTTCGCGGCCCAGGACGGGGCGCATCCGCGCCGCAGGGCCGCCCTGGCGAGCAAGGAGGCGCTGCTCTTCCCGAAGAGCCGGGCGCAGCTGCGGCAGGCCGTTTCGGAGGAGGAGACGCTGCTCGCCGAGACGCCGTCCGCCGGAGGCTTCGATCTGCCGGAGCGCGCGATGTTCGACGCCTTAGCGGCGCACCTGCAGTCTGCGCTCGCCGCCGCGCGCCGCCAGGAGGAGCTGCGGGAGTCCGCCGTCCTGAAGGAGCGCCAGCGCATCGCCGCGGACCTGCACGACGCCGTGAGCCAGCGGCTCTTCGCCGCCGTCCTCAACCTGCACGCGGCCCGCCTCGGCGCCGGGCTGGAGCCGCAGGCGGCCTCCCAGCAGGTCGCGACGGCCGAGCAGCAGCTGCGCCTCGCGCAGACCGAGCTGCGCACGCTCGCCCGCACACTGCTTCTCGAGGCGCCGCCGGACATCGGCGCCGCCCTCCAGGATCTCGTGAGCGCCTTCTCCGTCGGCACGGGACCGCGGATCGAGTCGCGCATCGCCTCCCGCCTGCCGCACCTTGCGCCCGCGGCGGCGCAGGCCATCCTGCGCGTCGCGCAGGAGGCGCTGCACAACGCCCTGCGCCACGCAGGCGCCAAGACGGTCGAGGTCGACCTCTCGGTGCAGAGGGGAGCGGTGGTGCTGCGCGTGCGCGACGACGGCACGGGCTTCGCGGAAGCGGCGGGCACCGGCGCCGGCCTCGGATCGATGCGGGCCAGGGCGGCAGCCGTCGGGGCGGACATTCTCATCCGCTCGCGGCCCGGCGCGGGCACGTCGGTACGCCTGCGCCTTCCCGAAGAAGCGCGCGAGGAGGGCGAGCGATGAGAGAAGATCCTGTGCGCGTGCTGATCGTCGACGACCATCCGATGGTGCGCCAGGGCCTCGGCGCCTTCCTCGCGCTGGCGCAGGACCTCTCGCTCGTCGGGGAGGCATCGGACGTACAGGGTGCGGTGGAAGAGGCGCGCCGCCTCCAGCCGGATGTCGTGCTCCTGGACCTCGTGCTGCCCGGGGCGCGCGGCGCCCAGGCCGTCACCGCGCTGCGGGCGGCCTGCCCCGGCGCGCGCATCCTCGTCCTGACCTCGTTCGGCGAGCCGGAGCGGATCCAGGAGGCGGTGGTGGCGGGCGCCTGCGGCTACCTCCTGAAGACGGTCGACCCGGAGGACCTCCTGCGGGCGGTGCGCCAGGTGGCGAGCGGGCTTTCGGTCCTCGACCAGGGCGCCCTCGCGGCGGCGACGCGCCCTGCGGCTCGGCGCCTGCCGACGGGAGAAGTGCTGACGGGGCGCGAGATGGAGGTGCTGGGACTCATCTCGCAGGGCCTCGGCAACCGGGAGATCGCGGACCGGCTTTCGATCGCCGAGAAGACGGTGAAGGTGCACGTCGGGCGCATCTATGGCAAGCTCGGCGCCCAGGGCAGGGCCCACGCGCTGGTGCTCGCCGCACGCGCGGGGCTCGTCTCGATCGCGCAGGACGAGGGGCCCGCCTAGCCAAAGAGGATTGGACGAGCGGCGGGCCGGGCAAGTGCCCGGCCCGCGCGTGATCTCGTGCATGTGTCTCCCCGGCTCTGGGCAGGTCTTCACGTCTCTTGCCGCATCTCCTGGTTGCAACGTGCAGTGCATATTGATATATTACATTCCATGATGCACTTGCCACGTGTCGACCAGGTCTCGCTCCGCGAACGCGCCTACCGCATCCTCCAGCAGGCCATCGTCCGCGGCGAACTGCCGCCAGGAACGCGGCTTCGTGACCAGGAGCTCGCGCTGCAGATGGGCCTCAGCCGCACACCGGTGCGCGAGGCGCTGCAGCGTCTCGAGGATGAGGGATTGGTGCGCACCGCGCCGCGCTCCCAAACCGTCGTCGCCCTGATCGAGGCGCGCACCGCACAGGAGGCCTTCCCGGTCGTCGCGGCGCTGCATGCGCTCGCCGTGAGCAGTGCCTTTGCGCAGTGGCAGCCGTCCGACACCCTGGCGCTGCGCCGCGCCAACGCGGCGCTCTTGGATGCGCTCGAGGCGGGTGATCCCGAGGCCGCGATCGCGGCGGACGACGCGTTCCACGGCGTCTTCCTGGAGCGGGCGCAGAACGAGGAGCTTAGGCTGGCGCTCGACGGGCTGATGCCCAAGGTGCGCCGCCTCGAGTGGCTGCAGTTCAGCTCGCTGCAGGGCCGCGCGTCGGTGTCGCAGCACAAGGCGATCATCGAGGCGATGGAGGGCGGCGCCGAGGGCGCGGCCCGGATGGTGGAAGAGAACTGGCGCAGCCTCGGCAGCTTGATCGCACGATCCCTGCAAGGAGTGTGACTTCCATGGCCACGAGGACCGAGGTACACGATGTGACCCGCCTGCGCTGGGCGAGAGAGCGCATCGAGGGCGCCGCATCGCCGCGCCAGATGCTCGACGAGGTGGTGGGCGCCGTCGTGCGCAACGCCACCTGGCGCGGGGCGGAGTGCCTGAACCTTTTGGCGCCCGAGGCGCCGATGAGCCCGACGGTGCGCTCGCTCCTCTCGGCCGAGGTGGGGCAGAGGGCGGCGGAGGGTCACATCGGCCCGGAGCAGCGGTGGTTTGCGGGCACGCGCCACATCGACGAGATCGAGTCGCTCTGCGTCGAACTGCTCAAGGAAGTCTTCCATGCGGACTACGCGGACCACCGGCTGGTCGCCAGCATGATCGGGAACCTCACGGTCTACAGCGCGCTGACCAAGCCGGGCGACACGGTGATGAGCCTCACCCAGCCGATGGGCGGGCACTCGAGCAACCGTCCGGACGGCCCCGCCGGGGTGCGGGGGCTGCGGATCGAGGACGTGCCGATGGACGAGAAGGAGCTGACCGTCGACCTCGAGAGGTTCGCCGAGGCCGCGCGGCGCCTGCAGCCGAAGCTCGTCGCGCTGGGCGCCTCGATGACCCTCTTCCCCTTCCCCGTGCGCGAGATCGCTGAGATCGTGCGGCCGTGGGGCGGCCGCGTCTTCTTCGACGGCGCGCACCAGCTCGGCCTGATCGCGGGCGGCCAGTTCCAGGACCCGCTCGCCGAGGGCGCGTCGGTGATGACGGGCTCCGCCGGCAAGACGTTCAGCGGCCCGCAGAGCGGGGTGATCGTCTGGAACGATCCCGCGCTCACCGAGCCCTTGACGACGGCGATCTTCCCGACGCTGGCCGCGACGCACCAGGTCAACCGGGTGGCGGCGCTGGCGGCGGCGGCCGCCGAGTTCCTCGCCTTCGGGGAGGAGTACATGGCACAGATCGTGCGCAACGCCCAGACGCTCGGGGCGGCCCTGCAGGCGCGCGGAATCACCATGCTCGCCGCGCACAAGGGCTTCACGAGGACGCACCAGGTGATCGCGGACGTGCGGGTGCAGGGCGGCGGGCTCGCGGTCGCGCGGCTCCTTGAGAGCGCGAACATCATCGTGAACAAGAACCTCCTGCCGACCGACACCCCCTCCGGCTGGGACCGTCCCGGCGGGCTTCGCATCGGTACGACGGAGGCGACGCGCTGGGGGATGAAGGAGCCCGAGATGGAGGACATCGCCGGCCTGATCGCCGACGTCGTCCTCGGCCGCCGCGCACCGGAGGCGGTGCGCAAGGACGTGATCGCGTTGCGGAGCGCGTTCCCGACCCTCCAGTACTGCTACCCGCTGGCGGCGGGCGCCGAGTCGGCGTTATAGGAGGGCATCCGGCCTGCACGATCGGATCGTCGCGGCGGAACCAGTCCATCTGCAGGCGGATCAGGGTGACGAAGATCGCGGAGTCGCCCAAGGCCACGAGCACCCTGCCGGCGGCAGAGATCCCGAGATGGGCTGGTCGTCGGCCACTTCTACGACCGCACGCAGAACCTCTGGGGAGCCGCCATTCTGCTCGACATCGTGGACGGCCTCGGCGTCCTGGTGCCGCTCCTCCTCGGGGGCGTCTTCTGACACCGACTCCGAAGATGCGTGGGAGAAGGTCAATCGGCCGCGGGATCCGGTGCGTTCGCGCGGGTGAGGGCCTCCTCGAGGAGCGGCCGCCAAGCGGGAGGCACCGCGGCGTCCGCATGGAGGACGACTGCCCGCCGGACAGGACCTTCACGCACCCACCCGCACGCCAGCAGGCGCTCGAGCAGCGCCTGGCCCAAGGCGCCCGCGAGGTGCGGGATGCGTTCGCTCCAGTCGAGGCACGGCAGAAGCAGCGGCCGACGGCCGCGCCGAAGGGTCTCGACGTCGATGCCGCCCGCCTTGAACCAAGCGATCCCCTCTGGAGAGACCCGCCACCCCTGGTCGTCGATGAGGAAGCCATGCTCCTGCAGAAGCGCTGTCAGCGCGACGCCGATGCGTCCGGCGAGGTGGTCGTAGCAGGACCGGGCGTAGCGGAGCTTTGCAGCGGTAGTCGCTTCGCGCATCGAGCGCACCGGCGCCAACGGTGCGATCCGGGACAAAGCTTCCACGGCTTCCGCGACTTCGGCGGAGGCCAGGCGATACCAGCGCTGCCGGCCCTTCCACTCGCTCGTGAGAAGCCCAGCCTCCATGAGCTTGCGCAGGTGCTGGCTGGCGGCGGACGGAGCCGGCATGGGCTTCCCATCCATCGCCGCCATGGTGGGTCAAGGTCCTATAAACTGTTGCGCGGAGACTCCTCGAATACGAAGTACTTCGTTGTTGGACTCTTTGCCGCCGACGTCGTCAGGTGCACCTGCCCTTCGTTTCGCAGAACGCCAAGCCAGCGTCGAACATTGTGAATCGTCAAGCCTGTCATTGCCGCGATCTCCTTGGCTGCGAGAGGCCCCCTCGCCTTGAGCAGCGAGAGGATCTGGTCGCGCCGATCAGCCCGCCGAGGCAGAGGCTTTGCCCCAAGGCGCCTGTGATCCGCGAGCTTCGCGGCCAGCGCGTAGAACGCCCACCGTCGTGCACCTTGTTGGACGAGGAGGCCTCTGCCGACCAGGTCCGCCAAGTCTCGCGTGGCTTCTCGCGAGTCTACGAGAGTCAATCGGCGGTACTCTGCGCTCGTGATGGTGGAGTTCTTCCTGGCGAATGCCAACGCGAGGCGCTGATTGTCAGATAGTGCCTCGTCCTTCAGTCGCGATAACCAGTCCAGGGCGTCGGTATCCAATAGTGTGGTGTTGGAGAATGTAATGCGAAATGCGGTGCGCCTGTCGTCGAAGCGTGGAGGTGTCATCGCCGCGCGGCGCATCGCCGCGAGCATCGCGGTGATTCCTGTTCCACGGTTCTCGGCGAGAACGCCAAGGTCACCGGTGGCAGGGACATCC
>JAJYTV010000092.1 GCA_021792885.1 Bacillota bacterium | reverse complement strand
AGTCGATCCCCGGAGCGCAGCTCACCGTTGTGCCGGGCGCAGGGCACATCGGCACGCTGCGCCACCTGCCCGAGGCGGTGCGCTACCTCCTGGAAGAGGAGCTGCACCAACCCGAATAGGCCCGCGCCGGCGCTCGCGCGCGGGATGCACTCGCCGCCAGGAACCGTACGCTGCCAAAGCGAACATCCTACCGAACATGAATGACCACCACTCCGCATTGAAGCTTCGCAAGCTGATGGCCCTCGCGCATCGCAACCCGTCCACCGAGGAAGCCCAGGCAGCGGCCTTGGCCGCCCAGCGCCTCGCGCTGCGCAGCGGCCTCCGGCCGGAGGCTCCCTATGCGCACCCAAGCGAGGCGGTGCGCGAGGTCACGACGCCGGCCCAAGACCACCTTCCCTGGTGGGCTCGCCGCCTCGCCGTGATCGTCGCGGGCAATTTCGCCTGCGAGGCGCTCCTGCGCAGGGCGGATGGGCAGCAGAGCATCGCGTTCATCGGCGTGGGCGACACGCCCGACGCAGCGCGCTTCTCCTTCTTCGAGCTGAGCCAAGCGCACCTCGCCGCGCGGCGCAGCTTCGGGCGCGGCAAGGAGGCGACCGGGGCGCTGAACGACTTCACGCAGGGATTCCTCCGCGGGGTCGAGAGCCTGCTCCGCGAGCAGGCGGCCAGCGAGGCGCTGGTGGTGCAAGCGCCGCAGTCGGTGCGCGACTTCGTCACCGGGCACAAGCCGACCGCCTCGCGCACGGTGCGCATCCGCAGCGCGTCGGACGAGAAGGCCTGGTCGAAGGGGTTCGTCGCAGGGCAGCGGGCCGGCCGGCGGCCAGGCCGCCTGCCCGCCAAGAGCGAACGCGCGAAGGAGGACGAGTAGTTGCCCCCTTTGCGCAAGGGCGCCGCGTGGCGCATCATCCTCGCGCCGGTCGTGGCGTACGCCGCACTTCTGATTGCCTCCACGGCCGCGCTGCTGGTCATCGCGGCGCTTCGCGGCCAGGCCGCCGGCCTCCATCTGCAGCTCATCCTGACGACCTCGGCCATGCGGCAGACGATCAGGCGCATGTCGCCCGCAGGCGTCGTCATCTCCCAGATCGTCGGGGAGATCGCGACGGTCACCGCGATCGCGCTCTGGCTGCGCAAAGACCTGCGCCTGCGCGAGATCCTCGCGCGCCGGCCGCGTCTTTCGGACTTCGGCTTCGGACTCATGGCGACGGGCGGGATCCTGGTACTGGTCGAGGTGCTGGGAATCATCCTACTCGTGCTGCACGCTATGCCGGATTCCTCGACCCAGCGGGTGTTCGTGCAGGGGATCGGGTCGCCCTGGCCGCTGCTCCTGATGGCACTCGTGGCAGGTTTCGCGGAGGAGACCACCTTCCGCGGCTACGTGCTCGGCACGTTCCAAGGGCTCCTGCGCGGCCGCCTGCTTTGGGTCGCGGTCCTGATCGAGAGCGCCGTCTTCGCGCTCTTCCACGTCGGGTGGGGGCTCGCGCCGGGGCCGTTCCTGGTCATCTTCGTGATCGGCATCGCGCTCTCGCTGCTCGCGCTGCGGACGAATATCTATCTCGCGATGGTCGCGCACGCAGGCTACGACTCTATCGCCTTCCTGATCGCGCTGCATGTGCGCTGAAACGCGTCAGAACGTCCGCCAAAGCGCGGTGAGCCAGGGGATGGCCGCGAGAGCGATCCCTTCGAGCAGCAAAAGGCCCGCCGTCGCGGTGAAGACGTAGGGCAGGTAGGCCATCGCCCGATCCGCTTCCCTGCGGGCTTCGCTGAGCCAGTTCCGGCGATAGCGCGAGACGGACGCGGCCAGCGGCAATCCGAGCTGCGCATCGCGCGAGAGTAGCCCGATCAGACGATCTGTCTGCGGCGTCCCGAGGCCCCTGCGCAGGTTCTCCAGAGCGAGCGCGACGCTCGCACCCTCTGCCACCTCTTCGCCGAAGCGCGCCAGCGCACGGGCGAGGGGTCCTTCGCCATATGCTGCGGCGTCTTGCAGCGCCGTGTGCAGGGGCTGGCCGGCCTCGGCGGCCATGCCCAGATCCGTGAGCAGCACAGGAACGGACCGCCGTACCGCCTCGCCGTCGGACGCGGCCTCGACCCGGCGTAGGAGGGCGCGTCCCCAGCGCATGGCGGACCACGCTGCGCAGGCGGCAAGAAGGCCAGCCGGGCCGAACAGCGCACCAAGCAGGCAGAGCGCGAGGCGTGGGCGAGTGCGCTCTCCGGCGGCCCACACCGCAAGGCCCGCAGGGAGGCACCACGGCATCATGGCAGCAGGCGGGCGGTCGCGAAGGGGATGCCTCCTGCGCTGCCCGCGGCGACTTCGGCGATCCAGTGCTCGACGCCCGCATGGGATCCGCTCAGCACAAAGAGAGCGCCGCCCAGCACGATGCCCGCGAGCACCGTCGTCACGACGAAGTAGGGCAGCGTCTGCCCCTGCGCCTCATGGCGGCGGCGGCGGTCCTCCGCAGCGTCCTCGAGCAGGACGGCAAGGTGGCGGGCGAGCGGGGTGCCGCTGCGCCGCGCCAGGGAGAGCGCCCTGCCGAGCTGGACGAACAAGGGGATGCCCTCCGCGCGGCCGGTGGCCCGAAAGGCCTCCTCGCTCGCGCTGCCGCGCAGCCACTCGGCGAGTGCGCGCTGCCATATGGGCCGCAGGCCAGGCCCGCAGGCGGGTAGCGCCGCGAGTGCGCAGAGCTCCGCGCTGCCGAAGAGCGACGCCTGCTCGAACATGGCCTGGATCGGATCCTCCGCGCCGTCTCGGAGCCGTTCAAGGCGCTGCCGCCTAGCCAAGATGACAAGCGCTTGCTCGAAGAGACGTACGGAGAGCGCAGCGACCACCGCGCCCGCGAGCCCGGAGCGCGCAGCCCAGAGGAATGCCGCGAGCGGCAGGACGGCGGGCGCGACGCGCCGCACGCCCGAGAGTCCCGTCTGCACGATGAGGAAGGCCACCGCGGTGACGAGTGCAGCCGCGCTCACGGCCATACCGCCTCCACCCCTCCGTCCACGAAGCGCACGATGTCCGTCGGGCGGCGGCGGCCGTCCGCGTCGCGCGTGAGGTGCACCACCCCGCCGAGCAGCCGCAATACGCGTTGGCGCAAGGGGGCCATCGGCATGGCGTGCGCGAGCGCCATGGCGGCGAGCAGGCGCTCTGGGACGTCTTGCGCACTCGTCGCATGCAGCGTCGTCAAGCTGCCGCGGTGACCGGTGTCGAGGGCGGCAAGCCAATCGTACGCCTCCTTGCCGCGGATCTCGCCGACGATGATGCGGTCCGGGCGCATGTGCAGCGCGAGGCGCACGAGGTCGTCGAGCGTGATCGCGTAGAGGCCGGCCCGGTTCGCCGGCCGCGTCTCGAGGGCGACGACATGCGGGTGCACCCGCGCGAGGTCGAGCTCCCGCGTCTCCTCGATCGTCAGGACGCGCTCCCCGCGCGGGATCTCCCGCGCGAGGTGGCGCAGAAGCGACGTCTTGCCGGTGCCCGCGGCCCCGGAGATCACGATGTTGCGCCCCTCCCGCACCCACGCGCGCAGGATCCTGAGCGGCCGGTCGTCGCCGGCGAGCGCGTCCTGCCAGGCCTCGCCGAGGTCGATCGCCACCTCCTTGCGCAAGGTCAAGGTGGGTGCGGGCGTCAGCGGAGGGATCGTCGCGGTGAAGCGCGCCCCGTCGCCGAGGCGTCCGTCCGCGAACGGCTGGGCCTGGGTCAGCTCCCTGCCGAGCGGCAGGAGCAGCCGCTCGATCACGTCCTGCAGCGCGCGCCGGTCCGCAAAGTGCGCACCCGTCGCCAGCATCTCGCCTTCTCGCTCTACGAACACGCGGTCGTGGTCCAGGACCATGATCTCGCTCACCTTCGGATCCGCGAACAGCGGCTCGAGGGGGCCGAGCCAGTACCCGAGATGTGTCTCACTCCGCATCTGCGTCCACCTCCTCCCAGAGCAGCGCGCCGGCGGCCGCCGCCTTCCCTGGGCGGAGCGCAGCCCTGCGCGGAGGAATTGCGCGCAGGGCTGCGCGCGGTGCGAGCTGCGACACCCAATGCCGGTACTGGCTGTCTGCCGGGTGGCTGCAGAGCAGGACGTCCGTCGCGAGAGGGAGTGAGGCGATCAAGCCGCGATCGGAGAGGTTCGCGCTGGCGCGCACGACGATCTGCCCGCGGTCCGCCTGCTCATGGATGCGCTGCGCGAGCGGCTCCATGCCGCACTCCAGGAAGAGCTCGGGCTGGGCCGGCGCGGCGACGAGGCTCAGCCGGCCCGGCCACGCTGGACGCCGCTGCGGAGCAGAGGGGTCCCCTTCGAGGAACGGCTGGAGCGTCGGCCGCAGACGCAGCGCGCGGGCGTAGACGGGATCGACGGTGTCTGTCTCGAGGAGCAGCGTGTCCTGCGCCTGCGCGAGGTGGGCGGCGACGGCGAGCGCGCAGTAGCTGCCCGCCGCAACGTCCGCGGGCGCCACCACCACCGCGCAGCGCGGCCGCCTCGCGGCGCGCTCCGCGTCACCGCGCAGCTCGTGCACCAGCGCGTCGATCGCCAGGCCGCGGAGGCCGACGCCTGGGCGCACCCAGGTGATCTCCGTTCCGGGATGCTCCGCCGCGATGCGCCGCAGCACGCGGCGAGCATCGGCGCTGCGGCAGAGCACCGGGTCGACGACGACGCGCGGGTACTCCTCATGCTGCAGGCGCTCTTCGGTCTCCGGCAGCGACAGGGCGAGCGGACGGCCGTAGAGCACTGCGCCGCGCTCGTGCAGTTGCAGCACGGTATCTGGGTGCAGCGCATAGAGCGAACGCACAAGGGGGACCTCCTTCCTAACTGGGGTGGGAGACGACGATCAACCTTCCGGCAGCGATCGCATCGAGCACCGCCGGCAGCGACGCGGGCGGGACCTCCACGAGGAGCGCCTGCTGGGTTGCGCCTTGCGCGACGGTCGCCGCCGGGCAGACAAGCTCTGGCGGCGTGCCGCTCGCGGCGGCGTAGAGGGCCACCCTCGTCCCTGGCGCCACGGGCGGGGCACTGAGGAGCGCGGAGGCCGGCAGGGACACGGTGGGATCGCGCGGGGGCGGCTTGGCCACCGGCCCGCCGACCTCGTCAGCGAGGAGCGGCAGGCCGGCGGGCGCCGCGGTGCGCAGCGTGCCCTGGGGTGATGCGAGCGGTGTGCCCGGCAGTGGCCCGCTCCAGCCCACGACCTTTGTGAGCCGCGCCGAGAGGTGCGTGCCGGCGGCGAGCGTCCTGCGCGGCACGACCACGGAGCGGGTGCCAATCTCCATGTGCGCCTGCCAGCCGAGGTACGCCGCGAGCGCGCAGACAAGCGGTAGCCAGAGCGGATCGCGCAGTCTCTCAAGGATGCCGCGCGAACGCGGGGCGGGTATCGGCAAGGCCCATCTCCTCCTCTGTCAGCTGGGCATGCAGCGGCAGCGGGCCATGCTCGTCGAGGAGCAGGGCCTCGCCGGGGCGGCAGGTGCGCAGGTGATCCAAGGCGCGGTCCGAGAGGTGCAGGAGGTTTCCGAGCAGCGGCAGGTCGGTCGGCTGCTGGTGGAAGAGCACGATGCGGCCGGCGTTCGCCAGGATCAGGCGGCCCGCGTCGCTCTGGGCGAAGTCGCCGACGTTCTGGGTGACCAGCGTGACGATCAGACCGCGCTTGCGGGCGCGCTTCGCGAGGTCGACGAGCGCTGCTTGCCCCTGCGGCCCCGAGAGCCAGAGGTGGGCCTCATCGAGCGTCAGCCAGAGGGGATGGCGGCCCGCGAGCAGGTCCGCGCAGCGCAGCGCCCAGTGCGCCACGGGCAGGAGGCTTTGCAACTGGTCTTGTGCGCCTGGACCGCGGCGCAGGCTCAGGGCGAAGCGCTGCGGCGCGGCGCTCGCTTCGGGCAGGCGCTCAAGCATTTCCCCGCCGAGCGCGCGCAGCACGGGGCCGTACTCCCCTTCCGGATCCGCGACGCAGAGTGCCTCTGGACGGACGCGCAGGAGCTCGGACTTCGCAAATGCCGACTTACCGTGCCCCGACATTCCCAGGACGACGGCCAAGGGGTTTGCGGACGCAGTGCGGTCGCGGGTGATGCGGGTGCCGTCGCGCAGGTGCACGCCGATCCGGTCTCCCGCATCGCGCGGCGGCGCAGCCGGTAGAAGGTTTAGGCAGGAGAGCGTCGTGGCGCTCATCAGCCGCGCCGGCGGCTCATCCCCCTGACTCTCCGGAAGCAGCCACTCGGCGGCTTGCCGCTGCATTCCGAGCTGCACGCGCAGGACGAAGCCCATCTCGGCGAACAGCTCGCGCAGCCTTGCGGCGCGCGCCTCGCAGGTGGCACGGTCCGGTCCCTCGACCGCGACCAGCCAGGCGACGGCGAACAGCCTCTCCCTCCCCTCGACGATCGCGCTCCGGAGCTCCTCGGCGTCCTCTCGCGCACGCTGCGCCTCGACATCCGGCAAGTGCCCGCGCTGGCTGCGCAGGAAGGCGCTCGCGTGCAGCCGCACGAGGTGGCGGTCGATGAGACGCCGGCCGTCCGCTGTGGACAAGGGCTGCAGGCGCAGCGCGACCATCACGTCTGTGCGCTGCCACCAAAGGCGCTCCAGGGTCAGCTCGTCGAGCTCGGCGGGATATCCCTCCACCGCCATCAGCTGGCGAAAGCCCGTGCCCGCCTCCATCAGGCGGAGGTGCTCGCGTGAGGAGGCATACCGCGGTACCAGGGTGTGCGGCCGGGGGCTCAGGGCGATGCGGCCGCCGCCAGGGGCGATGCGGCGCAGTCCGGGGTTCTCGATCTCCGCGCGCAGGGCTGGTGGGCTCTCTGCGCCGAGCGGCTGCGCATGCGCCCCGAGCCCCGCGAGCGCCTCCGCATTCCCTGCGTCGTCGCGCAGCCAAAGGTAGAGGTGGCGCTCGTGCGCGCGGACGCTGAGTGTCAAACGCAAGGGACCCTGCTCAGCGAGCAGGAAGTCGCGCAGGCGCAGCTGCACACCGGTGCGCTCCGCTTCGGGCAGGAGCGAGTACTCAACGCGCCCCAGGGCGTAGACGGTTCCTAGGGCCCTTGGAACCT
>JAJYTV010000091.1 GCA_021792885.1 Bacillota bacterium | reverse complement strand
CAGAGTCGTGCACGAATCCTGTTTCCTTGGGCAGTGGCAGGCGCGCGGGGCGGTCAGGCTTCCGGCGCGCGGACGACGGGCAGGAGGAGGCGCGAGGGCCGCAGGCGGTCGTGGAAAACCGTCTGGTCGGCGACCGCCATCCGTGCGGAGGTGGCGAGGTCCTCGCCGGTATTGAGGTTGCGCGGGTACTTCGGGAACGCGCTCGAGGAGACCTCGAGGCGGATCGCGTGGCCTGGCGCGAGCGTAAGCGACGTGTTCCAGAGGTCGATCGTAAGCTCAAGCGGCTCGCCCGGCACCGCAGGCTTCGCCTGCGCGAAGCCGTCGCGGTAGCGCAGGCGCACCATGCCGTCGCAGATCCGCTGGCAGAAGCCGCTCGGCCAGACGTCGACGAGCTTGCCGGTGAAGTCCGTGTCCGGGGCGCTCGTCTGCGCGTGCAGCACGAGGGAGACGGGGCCCGTCAGCTCGACCTCCTCCCTGAGCGGAGGCGTCGTGTAGCAGAGCACGTCGTCGCGCCGCTCGACTGCCGCGTAGTCGTCCGGGCCGCCGATCTGGCTCGAGGTCGGGTCGGTGAGGAACGGCACCGGCCGCGCGGGGTCGTAGCGGTAGGAGTCCGGGGGCTCGTCCGTCGGCGGGTCGGGCGAGAGCAGCCCGTCGCCGAAGCGGCTGTTCGCGGCGCCTTCGCTGTGCAGGTAGTAGGGCACTTGCCGCATGCCGCGGGGCGGCCAGCCGGGGAGGTCGCGCCAGGTGCTCCTGCCCATCGTGAAGATGCGCACGGGCGGGAGCTCCTCCACCGCCTGATCGCGCAGGTGGCGGTCGAGGAAGCGCCGCTCCATGGAGTGCAGGTCGATCGACGCCTCCTCGCCGAAGTCGACCTCGCCGAGCCGCGTCCCGCCGTTCACCTGGTGGCCCCAGGGGCCCATCAGGAGGTGCTGGCTGCGGCGCGCGGCCTCGCTGCGCGCGCCGCGCCGCATGCCGAGAAAATTGAGCGGCGTGCCGACCTGCTCGTCGTCGTACCAGCCGGAGATGTGCAGCACCGGGACGTCGATCTCCCCGAAGCGGTCCTGGTAGGAGAGCGCCTGCCAGTAGCCGTCCATCGTCTGGTGCGAGAGCGCCTCGCGCCAGATCGGCAGGTCGCGGCCGAGGGCCTCGTCCATCGCGCGCAGCGGCAGGTGGCGGTAGATCCGCATCCAGTCGGGCGCCACGGTGTCCTGCATCGCCTTCCCGCTGGTCATGTGGTACCAGCAGATGTCCATCGGGCTGGGAACGCCGGTCGGGAACTCGACGAAGGTGTCCGAAGGCGTCACCATCGCGATCATCGCCCGCAGATGCGGCGGGCGGAGGAGTGCCGTCAGCCACTGGACGCGCCCGGAGTAGCTCGCGCCCGTCGTCGCGACGGCGCCGGTGCAGAAGGGCTGGGCGGCCGTCCACTCGATCACGTCGTAGCCGTCCTCCCCGTCGCGCCGGTAGGGAAGGAAGTCCCCCTCCGAGTCGCCCCTGCCGCGCACGTCCACGGCCAGGAATGCGTACCCGTCGCTCGCCCAGTGCAGCCCGCGGTCGCGGTAGCGGGCGGACGCCTTGACGTACGGCGTGCGCAGGACGATCGCGGGGTGCGGGCCGTCCCCCGCGGGCAGGTAGAGATCGGCCGAGAGGGAGACGCCGTCGCGCATCGGGATGCGCATGTCGTAGCGGACGCGCGGGGCGGACTGGTCTGACAAGTTCCTCGCCTCCAGGTTTCTACAGGAGGTGCAGCGCGGCGGCGACGAACGCCGCGACGCCGGTCTCGAGCACGTCCTCGTCGATCGTGAAGCGCGCGTGGTGGTGGGGGTAGACGATGCCCTTCGCCTCGTTGCGCGAGCCGAGCCAGAAGAAGCAGCCCGGAACGCGCTCCTGGTAGGCGGAGAAGTCCTCGCCGACCATCGAGGGGACGGCCGGCTCCACGACCTCCTCGCCGAGGACCGCACGGAGCGTGCGCGCAAGGCCATCTGTGACCGCCGCGTCGTTGCGGATCGGGCGGTAGCCGCGCTGGTAGCGGCAGGTGCAGGTGGCGCCGAAGGCGGCGCAGAGCCCTTGCGCCACCTCGGGGATGCGGCGTTCGAGAAGCTGGCGCACGTCCTCGTCGAAGGTGCGCACGGTGCCGCCGAGCGCGACGCGGTCGGGGATGACGTTGTCCGCGGTCCCTGCGTGCACCTGGGTCACGCTCAGGACGGCGGGGCGCAGGGGATCGACCTCGCGCGAGACGAGCTGCTGCAGGGCGAGGATGAGCTGCGCGGCGAGCGGCACGGGGTCCAGGGTCAGGTGGGGCTGGGCAGCGTGGCCGCCGCGGCCCGCGATCTCGATCGAGAAGCTGTCCGGCGCGGCCGTCAGGGGACCCGCCGAGATGCCGATCCTGCCGGAGGAGAGCGGCAGCCAGAGGTGTGTCCCGATCACCATGTCCACCCCGTCGAGCACCCCCGCGTCGCACAGCTCCTGCGCGCCGCCGGGGTAGAGCTCCTCCGCGTGCTGGAAGAGGAGGCGCACCTCTCCCGGAAGGTCGGCGCGCATCGCGGACAGTACCTTGGCGGCGCCGAGCAGCATCGCCGTGTGGCCGTCGTGGCCGCAGGCGTGCATCGCGCCGGGGTTCTGCGAGGCGAAGGGGAGGCCTGTCTCCTCGGTGATCGGAAGGGCGTCCATGTCGGCGCGGATCGCAAGGCAGCGTCCCGGCGAGGCGCCCTTGACGCGCGCGACGACGCTCGTCGGGGTCGGGTGCTCTGGCTCTAGGCCGAACGAAGCGAGCTCGCCGAAGACGAAGCGCGCCGTCTCCCGTTCGTGGAAGGATGTTTCCGGATGCGCGTGCAGGTATCTTCGGTATGCCACCACATCGTCGCGGACGCCTCGTGCCAGCGCGCGGATGCGCTCGCTCTCCACCGTCTGCAAGGGCCTCTCCTCCCAGGGCTGCGGGTCGTCTCCTGCGGTTCTTCCCGGCCGGCACGGCGGTTCCTGCCGCAGGGGCAGGAAGGGGAAGACGGCGGGCGGAAAGAGATGCGTACGGTGCCGCAGGAAACGACGGTGCGAGGGGGAGACGCCGATGGGCCCGCTCGACGAGGCGATGACGCTGCGCGCACAAGGGCAGCTCCTTGCGGCGCTGCCGCATCTGCAGCGCGCGACCCAGGAGGAGCCGCAGAACGCGGAGGCCTGGTACTGGTTCGCCGTGACACAGGACAACCTTGGCATGGAATCGACGGCGGTTCCCTGCTACCGCGAGGCGCTGCGGCTCGGGTGCCGGGAGGATGCGGACGCCCACGCCTGCCTCGCGAGTTCCCTGCAGAAGACATGGAACGCCGCGGGCGGACTGGGGCACATCCTTCGCGCGCTCCGCAAGGCGCCGGACCATGCGCTCTACCGCTTCATCCACGCCAACATCCTCGCGGACCTGCGGCGCTGGCACGAGGCGGAGGCGGAGTACCGCGCCGCGCTGCGCATCGACCCCTCGCTCGGCGTCGCCTGGCATGCGCTCGGGCAGCTGCTCGGCGCGAGCGGGCGCCAGCATGAGGCATGGGAGGCGTACGAGACGGCGTACCGCTACGGACAGGGATACTGAACGGCGGGAAGGGCGTGCGGCGCAGGCTCGCGCGTCCCGGCCCGCCTGCGGGAGGAGTGCTGAGGTGCGCATTCTCTACGGGGCGCTCGCGGGTTTCTCGCTCGGCGTCGCCGCGTTCTTCACCTTCATCGTTCCAGAGGTCGCGTTCTCCGTGCTCGGGGGCGCGCAGCTCGGCCCGTTCCTCGCCTTGATCTTCCCGCGCTTCTACGCCATGACCGCCCTCTCCGGCGCGCTCCTCAGCGCGGTCTCCTTCCTCCTGCCGCGGCGCGGGGCGTGGGAGGTGGCGTGGCCTTTGGCGGCGCTTGTGCTGACGCTCGTCGCCTGGGTGTGGCTGCTGCCGGCGGTGAACCGTGCGATCGGCACGCCCTCCTTCGGCCTGCTGCACGGGCTCAGCCTCGGCCTCGACCTCGTGGCGATGGTGCTCTGGCTGCTTGCTTTGCTCTCCGCGCTGCGGCGCCGAGAGCACGCATGATTGCGCTCTTGCCCTCGCTGCGGGCGGGGAGGGGATGACGAGATGTTCCCCGTCGCGCTGCGCGGCGATCGCGTCCTCCTGCGGGAGATGGAGCCGCGGGACTTCGATGCGATCCACCGCTACGCGGTAGATCCAGAGGTTGTCCGCTATACGCTCTGGGGCCCGAACGACGCGCAGGCGACGCAAGACTACCTGGACGCGGCCATCGCGTCGGCACGCCGCGCGGAGCGCGAGGAGTACACGCTTGCGGTCGAGCGCGCCGGGGAGCTCGCCGGCGCGGCGCACCTCGCCGTGCGGAGCTTGGCGCACAGGCGAGGGGAGATCGGCTACGTCGTGCGCCGCGACCTCTGGGGTCAGGGCATCGCGGGCGAGGCGGCGGGCCTCCTGCTGCGCCTGGGGTTCGAGCATCTCGGCCTGCACCGCATCGAGGCGACCTGCGATCCCGCGAACGCAGCGTCCCGGCGCGTCCTGGAGAGGATCGGCATGCGCCGCGAGGGACATCTCCGGGAGAACTACCGCGCGCACGGGCGCTGGCGCGACTCGCTCCTCTACGGGCTCTTGCAGGGCGAATGGACAGGTTTTGCGCAGGCCGGCAGGCATGCCCCCTGAGCGCGTGGCATAGGTCTTTCCCGGCCCCGTACCGGGGGGATCGGCCTGAACCAGATCGTCGTCCTTTCCGTCGCAGCGCTCGTCGTGGCGATCGTCCACTCCGCCATGCCGGACCACTGGGTGCCGCTCGCACTCGTCGCCCGCGCGAGCCGCTGGAGCCTCTCGCGCACCGCACGCGTGAGCCTATTGGCCGCACTCGGCCATGTCGGCGCGTCCCTCGTGCTCGGCATGACGCTCGGGGCGGTCGGGCCGCTGCGCGAGTGGGCCGCCATGCGCGAGGGCCGGGTGATCGGCGCGCTGCTGATGGCGACGGGCGCCTCGCTCTACGCCTACGGGCGCCTTGGCGCGCGGCGGGAGCGCCCGCCCAGTCTGCGCCAGGTGCGGCGCGCGCCGCGCTCGCTCGGCCAGTACGTCGTGCCGTTCGGAGTGGCCGCATCGCCGAACCTCGCCATCCTGCCGATCGCCCTCGCCGCAGCCGGCCTGGGCGGCCCCGCTCTCCTCTTCGCGCTCGCTTCCTTCACCGCCGGCACGCTCGCCACGTTCCTCGCGCTCTCTGTCTTCGGGACGGCCTTCGGCTACCTCGTCGAATGGCCATGGCTGGAGCGCAACGGCGAGAGCGTGTCGGCCGCACTGCTTGTCGCGATCGGACTACTGGCGTTCTTCGCCCTCTGAGGGGCCGGTTTGGCCGCAGGCGGTCCGACCGAAGCAGCGCGCGTGCAAGCGGCCCGCGCGAATCCTTGCGGATGGCGCGACTTCTCCTGCTTGGGGTGCGCGCCGCCGCGCGCGCCGTACAATCGTAGCAGCCGAAGCTCTTTCGGCAGGTCCGGAAGGGAGGGAGCCGCTCCGCGGCAACGGAGCGGCGAAGGCGTGGTAGACGCAGTATCCGCGAGCGAGGGCGAGCGCAAGTGGGCGACCGCGCTGCACGCCGCAGCGCTCATCGGGTTCGTCGTACCCCTCGGGAACGTGCTGGCACCGCTCATCCTCTGGCAGCTTGGGCGACGGCGGAGCCTGTTCGTCGACGTGCAGGGCAGGGAGGCCGTGAACTTCCACCTCTCGCTCCTGCTCTACGCCGTGATCGGCTTCGTGCTGATCCTCCTGCCGGTCGGCATCGTGATCCTGCTCACGGTCGGCGCCATGCTGCTCGTCCTGCCGATCGTCGCCGCGGTGCAGGGCGGCCTCGGCAGGGAGTTCCACTATCCGGCCGCGATCCGCTTCCTGCCCTGGATGCCGCCGCAGGTCGCGCCGAAGGACGGAGGGCGCGCGGCGTAACCTCGCGCGCGGCGGGCGGGCAGTCTGCGCAGATGCGCCATATGCTGGTGCAGGGACGCGGCGAGGTGACCCTACCCGTGGCGCTCCGGAGGGAGGCAGCCCGGCTGCCCGCGCCCCTGCGCAGGCCAAGCCCGGACGAACACCATGTACGATCCACGCGAACTCCAGCCCGGCGACGTCCTCTTGATGACGAGCAGGCGGGTGGGCGTGCTCTCCAGCCTGCTCGACGCGCTGATCATGTGGAGCGAGGGGAACCCCTTCGTGCACGCCGCGATCTGCGGCCAGGATGCCCTGATCGATCCTGTCTGGCGCGTCACCCTGCGGCCGCTCGACTACTACGCGAGCCATGGCTGGGTCCTGCGGCCCGCGTGCCCGGAAGAGGTGCGGCGCCGCGCGGCGGACTGGGCGCGGGCGAGGGTCGGGGATCCGTACGGCATCGGGGAACTCCTGGAGGACGGCGTGCGCTTCGACCTGCATTTCGTGGCCCATGCCTGGTACCGACTGCACCGCAGGCGCTACACCTGCAGCGGCTTCGTCGCGGAGGCCTACGCCCAGGCGGGCGTGCGCCTGACGCTCGCGCCGCTGCCCGCACCGAGCGATCTCAGCTACTCGCCCCTGCTCGCCGGGCGGCGGCCCTGGGAGCCGCCCCCGCGCAGGCGCGCGGCGAAGCCTGGGACGCGCGCGGCGTCACCCAGCAACGGTGCGACGCCGCGTCGAGAGCCGCTTCCAGGCGGGCGGCGGGCCGGTTGAGGACAGCAGCGCATTCCGGCGCGGCACACCAGGGCAAAAACGTGCGCCTGGTGCGGCGATCTGGGGTGATAGGATGTGGCATCTCGCAATCCGTTCCGTTAGACCAACCCAAAGCTACGCAAAGGTAGCTTCAGCGCCAACTTCCTGCTTCGTCGGGTTCGGTTTCACAGCAGCCAGATGACCACTGCCAGAGCCTTCCCCTCCACAGGCGCACACCGTGGATCTCACGGCGTATTGGGAGATTGATCGCTGCGTTGAGGTCTCGGTCCTGCGTGGTGTTGCACGTCGGACGGGTCCAGACGCGCAGTTTGTAGACTTCCCCGCA
>JAJYTV010000090.1 GCA_021792885.1 Bacillota bacterium | reverse complement strand
TTCGGCCTCGCGACCGCCGTCGCATACGGCGGCGGGTCGCTCGCCGCGTACGTCGGCGGGCGCCTCGGGGACCGCGCCGGGCACCGGCGCGTCGCGCTCTGGGGCAACAGCTTCATCCCGCTGCTCTCGCTCTCCGCAGTGGTCGCCGCGCCGGTGTCGGCCGTCTCGCTCCTGACGCTCGGCTGGTGGGCGCGCAACCTGCGCACACCCTCACGGCGCGTCATGCTGACGCGCGTGGTCGAGAGCCGCGACCAGGGAGCTGCCTTCGGCTTTCTGCACGGGCTCGACGTCGGCGGGGGCATGCTGGCGGCGGCCTTCGTGCTGGTGATGGTGCTCCTGCACGTCGCCTGGCGCTGGGTCTTCCTCCTGACCGCGCTGCCGCTCGTCGCCTCGACGATCGCGCTGTCGCGCTACCGCATCAAGGACGCCCCGAAGGAGCGTCCCGCACCGGAGGCCGCAGCGCCGCGGCCGGCGACGGGGATGCGCAGCCTCCTGCTCGCGGCGGCCCTCTACGGGCTCAGCTCCTACAGCGTCGGCTTCCCCGTGCTCACCGTCGCCCAAGGCACGGGGCAGAGCGCGCTCGGGATCGTCGCGTTCCTCGTCCTGCAGGGCGTCTCGGCGCTCACGGGACTCTCCCTTGGCGCGCGGCTCGGGACGACGCTGCGGCGAAGATTCCGAAACCTCGCTCTGCTCGGCTACGCCGCCGCCTGCGCCGGTTCGCTGCTGCTCGCGCTCGCGTACGCGCTCAAGGCGCCGGACGCGCTCCTATTCCTCGGCGTCGCGGTGCTCGGCTTCGCGCTCGGGGTCGTCGAGACGCTCGAGCCGTCGCTCGTGGGCATGCTGACGCGCGCGGGCTACGCGGGGCGCGGCTTCGGCGCCCTCTCGGCCGCCCGATCGATCGGACTCTTCGTCGCGAACATCGCGCTCGGCCTGCTCTACAGCCTCGGTGCGGGCTACGCCTACGGCTACGCCGCGCTGCTCGCGGCGCTCGCGGCGATCGTGCTGCTCTTGGCCCTGCCGCATGGCGCGGCGCAGGAGCATGCGTCCGCATGATTCCGCACGGGGACAGAGGGAAGCCCTTGCAGGCGGTTCTCTTCGACGTCGGCAACACGCTGCTGCATCTCGACTACGAATGGCTCGCCGGGTTGGCCCAGGCGCTGGGCGCCGGGGCATCGCCGGACGACGTGGGGCGCGCCGACGCCCGCGTGCGCCGCCGCGGCTGGCCTGAGGCGGAAGAGGACGACCGCCCGACCGCGTTCTTTCCCGGATACTTCGGAGCGGTCGGCATGGAGATCGGCCTCTCGCCCGCGGACGCGCTCGCCTTCGCGGCGTCTGCGGAGCGCGAGCACCTGCGGGATCAGCGCGGCATCTGGCGCTCTGCGGCGCCGCACGCGGCGGAGACCCTGCAGGCCATCGCCGCGCAGGGTCTGCGGCTCGGCGTTGTCTCGAACTCCGACGGGCGCGTCGAGGGACAGCTCGCGCTCGCGGGCCTGCGCGCATCCTTCTCGGTCGTGATCGACTCGCACATCGCGGGCGTCGAGAAGCCGGACCCGCGCATCTTCCATGCGGCGCTCGGGGCACTCTCCGTCGCGCCGCAGGCGGCGCTCTACGTCGGCGATCTCTGGGCCGTCGACGTCCTCGGCGCGCACGGCGCCGGGATGGACGGAGTGCTCTACGACCGCTGGGGGGCCTATCCCGAGATCGGAGCGGAGCGCATCCGCGGGCTTCGGGAGCTTCTCCTGCGGATCAGGCCCGACTAGCGGGAGCAGACGCAGGCGACCTTCGCCTGCGCGGCGTCCCTTAGCTGCGCCGCGCTCGTTCTGAACAGCGCATTCGGCCCGCCTGCTGCGGCGAACAGCAGGGGCTCCTCCAAAAGGCACGCGTCGAGCACGGTCGGCAGCGGGCTGCGGTGGCCGAACGGCGGGATGCCGCCGATCGCGAAGCCTGTCTCCACGTAGACGCGGTCGGCGTCGGCGCGCGTCGCGGCGCCTGCGCCGAGGGCCTGCGCGAGGCGCGCGAGGTCGACGCGGCGGTCCCCGCGCATCAGCACGAGGACGGGCTCGCCGTCTGTGAGGAAGACGAGCGACTTGACGATCTGGCGCTCCTCGCAGCCGACGGCCTCGGCGGCTTCCCGCGCGGTGCGGGTCGAGGCGGCGAGCTCTTGCACCTCAAGCGAAAGGCCGCGCGCGGCTGCGGCGGCCTCAAAGTCTTGTGGACCCATCGTCGGGCGATCCCTCCCCTGCATTGGTTCGCGGGGCAGGGCCAGGCTCCTCTAGAACCCGACGGGCGGCGTGAACTGGTAGCCCGCCTTCTGGAGGGATGCGGCGAGCGCGGTGAGGGCCGGCAGGTCGCTGCCGCGCACCGGCACGACGAAGGATGCGCCGCCGCTCGCAAGCGCGGGCAGGCGGGCCGCTGCGACCTCCGGCGCGATCAGCACGTGCACGCCCGCGCGCAGTAGCGCGGTGAGGTCTGGACTGCCGGAGGAGCCGAGCCAGACGACCGCGGTCGGCCTGCCCTTGGGCGCGGCGGAGGTGGCCAGGAGGGGCTCGCCCTGGGCGCTGCCGTAGAGGCTTTGCGGCAGGGCGAGCAGCATGCCGGACGGCAGCGCTCCGCGCTCGAGCGCGCGCGCTGCGGCCTGGTCCTGTGCGAGCACGACGATCGAGATGTCCGGGGTGCCGGCCGATCCCCACTTCGCGAGGTCCTGCGCTGGGATGAAGGAGCTCGATCCGCCCGAGGAGCCGCTTTGGGTGCTCGTGCCCACCGTGGACGAGCTGCTGCCGGAGCCTGTCGGGGGGGTCGACGGCTGGGCGGGTGCGGGGCTGCCTTGCGTGCCTGCGGCGGCGGCGGTCCAGCCGGCGTACGCCAGGAGGAGGTTCTGGCCGGCCTGCAGCGATGTCTTGCCGCCGTTCGCCGCGACGAGGTTTTGCAGCGGCAATGCGTAGCGGGCGGCGATGCCCGAGAGGGTGTCGCCGGACTGCACGACGTAGGGGTGGGCAAAGAGCGCCTGCCAGGTCTTCGGCCCGACGATGCCGTCCGTGCTGATGCCGCGGCGCGCCTGCAGGGTCTGCACCGCGGCCTGCGTCGAAGGGCCGAAGTCGCCGTCGACGGCGACCGGAATGCCGTCGGCCTGCAGGAGTCCCTGCAGGTCCTTCACGACGGCGCCCTGTGCGCCTTCCTGGAGTGTGGGGGCGTTCTTGTCCACCTCGGCGACGATCGCGCCGAGCACGGCGGGACCGGCGACGCCGTCCTGCGTCAGGCCGAGGGACTGTTCGAAGCGTGCGACGGCGGCCGTCGTCAGCGGGCCGTAGATGCCGTCGGTCGGCCCGTTATAGTCGTGGAAGGACTGCAGTTCGACCTGCAGTGCTTGCACAGTGGGGCCGTGGGCGCCGCTCGAGAGCACGGTAAGCGGCATGGCGAGCAGCGCGAGCCAGATCAGTACGATGGGCGGCAAGGAGGATCACCTCGCGGTCATCCTTGCCGCCCCGACGGCGCCTTAGACAGCTAGAGCGCGAGTCCGAGCGCGCCGCCGACCGCGCCCACCACGCCTGCCACCACGGCGCGCAGCGCGGCGGGGCCGAGGGCGATGTGGGCGTCGAAGCCCAGGATGCCGACGACGTAGAGGAGCACGAAGACCGCCACCCCCGCCGCGGCACCGTGCCAGAGGCCCGCGCGTCCAGCCTGGCGTCCCGCGCTGAACCCGCCGGCGAACACGGAAACCCACGCGACCCCCATGGCAGCCCAGGGGACCATCGCGGCGGGCTGGCTGCTCATGTAGAGGACGAAGGTCGCCAGCAGGAGGAGTCCTGCGCTCCAGACCGCACCGATGCCAGTGCCGCGCAGCACCGCGGCCGTGTTGAACCCGCCTTCCAAGGCGCACCACCTCTGCAGCGAGGCTATGCGCCGGCTGGCCTGGACTATCGCAGAACACGCGAGAGTGCCTTCAGAATCCCGGGGCGCTCCTCGAGGATGCGCTCCGCATCCGGCAAGGACTCCATCAGGTAGCGCCCGTAGCGCGCCGTGGCGAGCCGCCGGTCCAGGACCAGCACCGCCCCCTGGTCCGTGCTCGAGCGGATCAGCCGCCCGAAGCCCTGCTTCAGGCGAAGCGCCGCATCGGGCAGGCTGAGTTCCTGGAAGCTCGAGCGCCCCTCGGCCTCCAGCGCGGCGTAGCGCGCCTCCCAGACCGGCCGGTCCGGGGGCTGGAAGGGAAGCTTGACCAGTACGACCAGCGACAGGGCGTCGCCGACCACGTCGACCCCTTCCCAGAAGCTCTGGGCGCCGAACACGACGACCTTCGGCTCGCGCCGCAGGGCCTCGACGAGACGGCTGCGCGGACCGTCGACCCCCTGGGCCAGGAGGCGCAGCCCGCTCTCCTTGAGGGGCCCCCGCAGCGCGTCGGCGAAGGAGCGGAGCTGGCGGTGCGCGGTGAAGAGGACGAGGCTGCGGCCGCCCGCTGTTCGCAGGACCTCGAGCAGAAAGCCGCGCGCGTCCTCGTTGAAGGCCGGATCCTTGGGCTCCGGCAGGTCGGTCGGGACGAGCAGCGCGCACTGGTCGCGGAAGAAGAAGGGCGTCGGCAGCGCGACCGTGTGCACGCGCGGGTCGCCGCGCAGTCCGATCGCGTCGAGGAGGTAGTCGAAGGACTCCCCCACCGCGAGGGTGGCCGACGTCAGGATGCAGGCCTCGAGCTTCTGGAAGAGGAGTTCCTGCAGGAGCTCCCCCGGGTAGAGCGGCGCGACGTGCAGCGATCCCTCTTCCCGGTCTGACCATTCGAGCCAGACGACCTGCTGCGGGTCCGCGAGCAGCGACTCCTCGACGAGTCCGCGCGAGCGCCTGGCCGTCTCCGCAAGGGCCCGAAGCTCTACCTGCAGGCGCTCGCCCGACGCGAGGGACGCGTCGTCGGCCGCCCGCGCGAAGTCCGCGAGCGCGGTCGAGAGGCGGCCGAAGGCGCTGCGCACGGGCAGCGACTCCTGCCCTGCGAGGTAATCCGGGCGCAGGCGCACGCTGCGCTTGCCCGGAAAGCGGCTATGCGCCGTGGCGAATGCTTCGCCCGCGGCAGACTGCACGCTCCGCCCCGCCTCCGCGAGGACCGTGCCGCCCCCGAGCGCGGCGGCACGCTGCGCGAGGCGCCGGGCGTCGCGGCCGGAGAGGTCCCCGCCCAGGTGGTCGGTCGCCGCGGCGTCGAGCCCGTGCGCCTCGTCGAGGATCAGGCGGTCGTACTCCGGCAGGACGCCGCCTCCCCGCGCGGCGTCCTCGAGCAGCAGGGCGTGGTTCACCACCAGGAGGTGCGACAGATCGGCGCGGCGCCGCGACGCGTAGAAGTAGCAGTCGTGGAAGAGGGCGCAGCGCTCGCCGCTGCATGTCTCCGCCGTCGCCTCGAGGCGCGACCAGAGGTCCTGGTCGATGTGCATCTCGGCGCGGTCGCCGCTCGGCGTCGCGTCGAGCCAGAAGGCGATCCGCGCGAGTTGCAGGCGGTCCTCGCCCGGCAGGAGCGCCAGCGCCTGCGCCACCTCGCCCTGCCAGCGCCAGAGGCAGAGGTAGTTCTGGCGGCCCTTGAGGAGCTGCGCGCGCACAGGCCAGCCGGTCGCCTCGAGGAGCGCCGGCAGGTCCTTCTCGAGGAGCTGCTCCTGAAGGTTCTTCGTCCCTGTGGAGACGACGACGCGCGACTCCTGCCGCAGCGCCCAGGCCATCGCGGGGAGGAGGTACGCGAGGCTCTTGCCCGTGCCGGTCGGGGCCTCCGCGACCAGCACGCCCCCCTGCTCCAGCGTCTCCTCGACCCGCTCGAGGAGGTCGCGCTGGCTCGCGCGCTCCTCGAGGCCGAGGCTACCGATCAGCCCCTGTGGCGTGAACGCGGCGGAGGCGTCGACCGGCATCCGCAGATCCCCCGCAGGCGGGAAGTCGACCAGCGGCCTCGCGGGCTGCCAGGGCGGCGCAGGCGGCGCGGCGGCGCCCGCCTCGGTCAGCAGCGCCGCGAGCACGCCCGGCGCCCCCTCCACGAGCTGGCCGACGAAGTGAAGGAGGGCGGGGTTTGCGCTGCGCAGGCGCTCCACCAAGCGCCCGCCGAGGAGTGCGGTGACGCGGGCGTCCTCCCCCGCCCGGTGGTGCTGGAAGTCGATCTCCATGTGGCGCGCCGCGGCGGCGAGGCCGTGGCTCTCGCGCAGCGGGAAGAGCAGGCGGTAGAGGTCGAGCGTGTCGAGGCTCGGATGCCCCTCGGGCCAGCTCTGCGCGCGCAGGAAGCCGAGATCGAAGGGCGCGTTGTGCGCGACGACTAGGTCCTGGCCGACGAAGTCTCTCAGGCCCCGCATCGCTTCGGCGATGCGCACCTGGCCACGCACCATCTCGTCGGTGATGCCGGTGAGGTCCTGGATGAAGGGCGGGATCGGGCGTCCCGGATCGACGAGCACGCTCCACTCGGCGACGACTTCGCCTCCCGCCCAGCGGGCCGCACCGATCTCGATGATCGCGTCGGCGTGGGGATTGGGACCGGTCGTCTCGAGGTCTACGGCGACGAACGGGGCATCAAGCCAAGAAGCCGACCTGGCTGTTGACGAAATGGGCGAGCACCTCCCCGTTCGGCCTGAGCTCCACCAGTGATACACTCGCGTTGTCGATCAGGAAGCGGGTCTTTGGGTAGCCCTGGATGCCCAGGAGCACCTGCAGCCCGGCGGAGATCGTGCCGCCGTGGCAGACGACCGCCACCGCATCCCCGCTCTGCGCCCCGATCTCCCGCAGCGCGGTGCCGACCCGCGCGCAGAGGTCCTCGAAGGACTCCCCGCCGGGCGGGCGCGCCGTGCGGGGCGAGGAGCGGAGCTCCCGCTCCGCGCCCGGGTTCAGCCGCGCCGCCTCCTCGCGCGTCATGCCCTGGTAGGCGCCCCAGTTGCGCTCCTTGAGCCGCGGGTCCGCCTCGATCGCGAGGCCCGTCGCCGCGGCGATCGGCGCCGCCGTCTGCATGGCGCGCAGGAGCGGGCTCGCGTAGAGCCGGCGCAGCGGCAGGTGTGAGAGCGCCTGGGCTTTCCCC
>JAJYTV010000089.1 GCA_021792885.1 Bacillota bacterium | reverse complement strand
CAGCAGGAGGTAGGGGACGAGGAGCCCGTGCCCGCAGGCCGCTGCGCGCTCGCGAAGGAGCGTGGCGTGGCCGGCCTTCCGCCTTGAGCAGGGAGACGCCCTCGAAATCGGCGGGGTGGTCGAGGCGCCTTCCTGGAAGAGCGAGACGTCCTGTCCAGATCCGGCGAGAAGATCGGCCACGTAGCGTGCGGTCGACGTCTTGCCTGTGCCGGGCAGGCCCTCCACGATCACGAGTTTTGTCGCCATGAAGACCTCGCTGCAGATGAGTAGGCATAGTGTAGCACGGGTCCCGCGAGGCGGTCTCTTCAGGACATGGCAGCCCGCGGGACGGTGCGGGCCGAGACGAGTATTCTAGGAGGAGAGGCGCGACGGCGGGAGGAGAAGCGATAGTGGGTTTCCGCGAGAGGGTCCCGCTGGCCCCCAAGACGACGATCGGTCTGGGCGGGCCCGCGCGCTACTACGCCTCCGCGGCCAGCGAGGCCGAACTTCGCGATGCGCTGAGCACGGCGCGCACGCAGGATCTCCCGGTGCAGATCCTCGGCGGGGGATCGAACACGGTCTTCCCGGATGCAGGCTACCCTGGGCTCGTCCTGCGTGTCGCCCTGCGTGGGGTTGCATTCGAACGGGACGCCGGCGGCGTGCTCGCGACGGCGAAGGCCGGGGAGGATTGGGACGCGTTCGTCGTGCACTGCCTGCAAGACGGGCTGCAGGGCGTCGAGTGTCTCTCGGGCATCCCGGGGTCTGTCGGCGCGACGCCGATCCAGAACGTCGGCGCCTATGGGCAGGAAGTTTCGCAGACGATCGTGCGGGTGCGCGCCATCGACCGCACGACCCTCGAGGACGTCGTCTTCGAGGGTGCGCAGTGCGGCTTCGCGTACCGCGAGAGCCGCTTCAAGGGCGAGGACGCGGGCCGGTTCGTCATCACCGAGGTGACCTACCGGTTGCAGCCGGGCGGGCGGCCGACGCTGCAATACCCCGAACTCGCGCGCGAGGCGCAGGCGCGCGGCGTGGCGCAGGCGCCGCCGGGCGAGGCGCTGCAGCGAACGCGGGAGGCGGTCCTCGCCCTGCGCCGCAGCAAGTCGATGGTCTACGACCCGGACGATCCCAACGCGCATTCGGTCGGATCCTTCTTCCTCAATCCCGTGCTGGACGAGGCGGGGTACCGCACCTTGCGCGAGCGCCTGCGGCTTCGCTTCCCCGAAGACCCGCCAAAGCCGCCGTCCTTCGCCGCGGTAGGGGGGCGCAAGGTGCCCGCGGCCTGGCTGATCGAGCGGGCGGGATTCCACCGCGGCCTGCGCCGCGGCGGCGTCGGCATCTCGCAAAACCACACGCTGGCGCTCGTCAACGTCGGCGGGACGACGGCGCAGCTCCTCTCGCTCGCCGACGAGATCGTGCAAGGCGTGGAGCACGCCTTCGGCGTGCACCTGCAGCCGGAGCCCGTGATCGTGCGGGCCTGACGGCAAGGCGACGCCGCCCCCGGCGAGGGCCGGGGGCGGCGTCTTGCAATCCGGACCTAGAACGGCTTGACGGGCGTGCCGCCGTACGCGACGAGCAGCACGCCGAAGAGGCCGATCACCGAGAGCACCGCCAGGACGAGAAAGCTGTGGGCGCGTTCGCGCCACGTCGGGCGGGCTTTCTCCATGCGAACACCTTCCTCCGATGGGCGGGGCACACCGCCACCTTGTGGGCCCAGCATGCGCCCTGCAGATGAAGTCCATCTGAGGCCAAGCTGAGAATTCCCTCAGAACGCGTGCGGGCAGCGCTATTGTGCATCCATCGGCGCTTCCGCCAGACGCCGCAGTGTACAGACGGCCTCCGCGAGCGGCACGATCTCCGGTTCGCCGCCCCTGCGCGGCCGAATCTCGGCCCCGCCCGCACGCAGAGATCGCGCTCCGATCGTGACGCGCAGCGGCATGCCGAGGAGGTCCGCGTCCTTGAACTTCATCCCGGCGGAGATGGGCCTGTCGTCGTAGAGCACGGCCTGCGGGCCGAGCGAGGCGTACAGATCCTCCGAAGCCTTGAGGACGTCTTCCGTCTCGCCGGCGGCGACGAGGTGCAGCGGGTAGGGAGCCGCCGCGCGCGGCCAGAGGATGCCCTGGTCGTCGTGGTGCTGCTCCACGAGCGCGGCGAGCAGCCGCGTGATGCCGATGCCGTAGGAGCCCATCACGAGCGGCGCGGCCCGGCCGTCCGCACCCGTCGCGATTGCACCGAGCGGCGCGCTGTATCGGGTGCCGAGCTGAAAGATGTTGCCGAGCTCGATGCCGCGCGAGAGCGCGAGGGGGGCGCCGCACGCGGGACAGGGATCGCCCTCGCGCGCAAGCGCGATGTCGCCGACGAGGTCTGCGTGCACGTCGCGCGCGGCGGAGACGCCGAGGAGGTGCCATCCTTCGTCGTTCGCGCCTGCCACGAGCCCCTCGGCGCCCGCGAGGTCATGGTCGAGGACGATCTGCAGCGGTCCCAAGAGCACAAGGCCGACCGGGCCAGCGTAGCCGACGACAAGACCGCGCGCGCGGCTCTCCTCCGCGGAAAGCGCGCGAACCGGCGCGCCGAGCAGCCGCTGCAGTTTCTCTGGGCACACCTCGCGGTCTCCCCGCACGAGTGCGAGCACCGTCGCGTCCTGCGCCGCGAAGAAGACGGACTTGAGCGTCGTCTCGGGCGGGCAGCCAAGCTGGGCGCACAGGGCCGCGATCGTGTGCGCGTGCGGTGTCTCGATGCGGCACAGTGCCGCGCGCGGGCCGGCTTGCCCAGCGCGTGCGGGATGCGCCGCGCTCTCGCTGTTCGACGCGTAGCCGCAGGTGCAGGTGAGCAGGCGGTCCTCACCGCGCGGTGACGCAAGCATGTATTCGTGGCTCAGGCGCCCGCCCATCATGCCGCTGCCCGACAGGACCTCGAGCACCGGAAGGTCGAGGCGCTTGAAGATCCTGCGGTACGCCGCCGCGACCTCCGCGTAGCAACGGCCGAGGTCCTCCTGGCTGTCATGGAAGCTGTAGGCGTCCTTCATCACGAATTCGCGCAGGCGGATCAGGCCGCCGCGCGGGCGGGCCTCGTCGCGGAACTTGAGCTGGATCTGGTAGACCAGAAGCGGCAACTGGCGATAGGAGTCCACGAACTCCGCGACGAGGGAGGTGGCCGCCTCCTCATGCGTCATCGCCAGCACGTGCGGATGGCCTGTGCGGTCCGAAAAGCGCAGCAGGGAGTCGTCGATGGTTTCGTAGCGGCCCGTGCGCTGCCACGCCTCCGCGGGCTGGACGAGCGGCAGGAGAACCTCTTGCGCACCGATCGCGTCCAGCTCCTCGCGCACCACGGCCTCGACCCGCCGCAGGACGCGCAGTCCAAGCGGCGTCAGGGTGTAGATGCCGGACCCGCTCCGGACGATGTAGCCGGCGCGCGCGAGCAGTCGGTGGCTCTCGAGCTCGGCATCGGCCGGGGCCTCCTTGCGCGTTCGCCCAAGCAGCCTCGATAGCCGCATGAAAGCACCTCCAGAGGACAGTGAAACGCCCCGCCCTGGGAAGGGCGGGGCGGGATCCCGCGGTGCCACCTTCGTTTGGCCGTCGGCCATCTCATGCGCTCTCCAAGAGAGCGTCACCCGTTCACGGCGGGCGCCGGGCGGTTCCTCGCCGCCAGCTCCGGGGTGGGTTTCACCGTCCTTCGTCCCGGCATCGCACCGTGCGCCGGGTCTCTTGTCCACCGAGGACAGCTACTGGCCCCATCATCGCTCGTTGCGTCGCAGTATAGGGCGGTGCGCGCGCGGCGTCAAGCGAAGTCGCCGTCCCGCCACGCGAACATCCTTCGCCACTGGCTCTCCACGGCCTCGATCTCCGCGCGCTCGCGGGCTTCGCTCCAGCCCTGCAGCTGGGCCATCTCCGCTCCCAGGGCGGCGATCTCCCGGCGCGTCTTGCGCGCGGAGAAGCGCAGAAAGCCCGTGCGGCGCTGCAGTACGTCGGTCAGGTGCAGTGCCATCTCCTCGCGCGCAGCGTAGCGCAGCTGCATGCGCACGAGGCGTTGCTGCGGGGGCTGCGACCGCGACGAGGGCAGGTCCGTGAGCACCGACGGCAGGGCGCTGCCGTAGGGGACGAGTGCGCGCGAGAGCAGCTCCTCGGGTACGCCCACGGTGCGCGCGAGGCGCCGCCACTCATCTCCTGTGGGCGGGCTTTGGTCCCCGCCCGGCAAAGGCCGCCTGCTGCACTGTTCCGCCTGCGCGCCGCGCGTCGCCGCGAACAGCCGGTCGACGATGCGGCTCGCCATCGCGCGAAACGCCGTGAGCTTGCCGCCGGCGACGTAGACGGTGCCGTCTGCCGCGAAGGACAGGCGGTAGTCCCGGGACACCTCGGACGGCGCGGCGCCGGGCTTGGGCCGCACGAGCGGGCGCACCCCCGCCCATGCGCCGATCACCGCGCCTTCCGTGATGGCGCTCCCAGGGAACGCCCGCCGGGCGGCCTGCAGGACGTAGTCCGCATCCTGCGGCGTGATCTCGTCGTCGTCGGGCGATTCGGCGTCCGTGTCGGTGGTGCCGATGTAGGTGACGGGCCCGTCCGGGACCGCGAACATGAGGCGGCCGTCCGGGCCGCGCAGGACACAGGCGGAGGGCAGCGGCAGGTCCTCCTGGCGCAGCACCAGGTGCACGCCTTTCGTCAGGCGCAAAAGCGGCGCCTTGGCGTCGCGCAGCCGATCGGCCCAGGGACCTGCGGCGATGAGCGTCCGCGCCGCCTGCACGGCGAAGACGGCGCCGGACTCCTCGTCCCGCACCTCCGCCCCTCGCACCGTCCCCTCGTCCGCGCCGATCAGGTGCAGGACGCGGCAGTAGTTCGCGACGGCGGCCCCCTCGGCGGCGGCCGACTGTGCGACCGCCAGCGTGAGGCGCGCGTCGTCCGTCAGGGCGTCGACGTAGGCCGCGCCGCCGCGCAGGCCCTCGCTGCGCAGAGCAGGCATGCGCTCGTGCACGTCCTCCGGGGTCAAAAGGAGGTGGCGCGCGTCCGCGGGCAGTCCCGCGAGCCGCTCGTACAGCCCGATGCCGAGGCGCACGAGCAGCAGCGCGTCGGGGTCGCCGCGGTAGACGGGGAAGAGGAACTGCAGGGGCCGCACGAGGTGCGGCGCCGTGCGCAGGAGGAGTTCGCGCTCCCGCACCGCTTCGCGCACGAGCCGCACCTCGCCCTGGCGCAGGTACCGAAGCCCGCCGTGGATTAGCCGCGTCGAGCGGCTCGATGTGCCGGAGGCGAAGTCCAGCGCTTCGACGAGGGCGACGCGCAGACCCCGCAGCGCGGCTTCGCGGGCGACGCCGCAGCCGGTGATGCCCCCGCCGATCACCAGAAGGTCGAACTGCTCAGAGGCCAGGCGACGCAGGGCGGCCTCGCGTCCGAAGCCGCTCACGAGTGCAGGAGGCGCACCGCGGCGATCGCTTCGCGCCAGCGTGCGCGCAGGCCGCTGCGTGCGGCCACGGAGAGATGCGGGGTGAAGCGCCGTTCCGGGACGGGAAGGTGGGCGATCGCCTCAAGGCTTTCGAAGAGTCCCGCGCCGAGACCGGCCGCAAGCGCCGCACCGCGTGCGGTCGTCTCGACATCCAGCGGGCGCACGACCGCGCAGCCGCTGAGGTCGGCCTGCAGCTGTGCGAGCAGGTCTGATTGCGCGACGCCGCCGTCGATGCGCAGGTCCTGCAGGCCGCCCAGGTCTTGCGCCATCGCGGATAGCACGTCGTCCGTCCGGTAGGCGATCGCATCGAAGGCAGCGCGGGCGAGATGGGCCTTCGTCGTGCCGTGCGTCAGCCCGAGGATCGCGCCGCGCGCGCCCGGATCCCAGTGCGGCGCGCCGAGGCCGGCGTGCGCCGGCACGAGCAGCGCGCCGCCCGCGTCTGGCACCGCGCGCGCGAGCTCTTCCGCCTCGGCGGCGCTCGCGACGAGCCCTACCTCCGCCTGCAGCCATTCGAGGATGCCGCCGGCGAGGAACACGCTGCCCTCGAGCGCATAGAAAGGCCCGTCTCCGAGGTCCCACGCGACGGTCGTCAGCAGTCCTGTGCGCGAGCGCACCGCCTGCCTCCCCGTCTGTGCGAGCAGGAAGGCGCCGGTGCCGTAGGTGGTCTTCACGTCGCCCGGCCGAAAGCAACGCTGGCCGAACAGCGCCGCCTGCTGGTCCCCGAGCATCGCGGTGACGGGGATCGGCGCGCCGAGCAGGGAGGGGTCGACGGTGCCGAAGGCGCCGACAGAAGGACGGATCTCGGGCAGCATCGACACCGGGAGCGAGAAGAGGTCCGCGAGATCGCGGGCGAAGCGCCCCTGCGCGAGGTCCATCAGCAGCGTGCGCGACGCGTTCGAGGGATCGGTGGCGTGGACCATTCGGCCGCTCAGCCGGTAGAGAAGCCAGCTGTCAACGGTGCCGAAGCGCAGGTGGCCTGCGGCTGCGTCCTCGCGCAGCGCGGCATCGTGGCGGAGCAGCCAGGCGAGCTTCGTCGCGGAGAAGTAGGGGTCGAGCAGGAGTCCCGTGCGCTCGCGCAGGGCATCCTCGATGCCGTCATGGCGCAGCTCCTCGCAGATCTCCGCGCTGCGCCGGCATTGCCAGACGATTGCCGGCGCCCGGGCGCTCCCGCTGCGCGCATCCCAGACGATCGTCGTCTCGCGCTGGTTCGCGATGCCGATCGCCACAATCTCCGAGGCTGGCAGCTGCGTCTTCGCCAGAACCGCCCGCGCCGCATCGAGCTGGCTTTGAAAGATCTCCTCGGCATCCTGCTCGACGTACCCCGGGCGCGGGTAGCTGCTCGCGAGCGGGCGCGCGGCTTGCGCGACGGGCGCCCCGGAGAGATCGTAGAGGACTGCGCGCGACGCGTGGGTTCCCTGGTCGAGCGCCAGTATATACGGCAAGCGTCGCATCTCCTTGCACCGAAGATGTCCGCTACGGAGATTCGCGGCGTCGCGGTAGGCTCCTGGCGGACCGCAGCGCGCATCGCCAGGCGTCCCGGTGGCATCAAGCTGGTCCGGAGAGGCAGTACCGCGTAAGGAGGAGCGCAGCCAAGCTGTGCGGGCTGGTGAC
>JAJYTV010000088.1 GCA_021792885.1 Bacillota bacterium | reverse complement strand
GGTCGGACGAGGTCGCGGATGCGAAGGAATTCGCGCGTGGCGGAAGACCTCCTCGGATGACGTGCGAAGGCGGAGCCGCCCGGCTCCGCCGATTTGGGCATGCTTGAAGGCGGGATCGCGTCCGGATCGAGACCTCAAGCAAAAGGAGAGGGTGGAGCTTGCTCTTGCCGATGCTGCTGCTGCGGCTGCTCGTGGCGGACCCTGCGCTGCCCGCCGGAACTCCTGCGCCGCCCGTCGTGGTTCGCGGCGAGGGCGGCGGCGAAGTACACCTTCGTCTTCAGGGCCGCCCGCACCTTCTGCTGTTCTTTTCCTCTTGGTGCAAAGGGTGCCCTTCCTATGTGTCCTATGTTACCCGATACGCAGACCTCGAGCGATACCACGTCGCGCTGGTGCCGATCGACCTGCAGCCGTCCGAACTGCCGGGCGAAGCCGAGGCCCTCTGGCGGCGGATCGGGCACCGAAGGCCCCTCTACTTCGACCGCTACGGCGAGGTCACGCAGGCCTACCGCGTCTTGGACCTGCCGACGGCGGTGCTCGTCGACGGGAAGGGCCGGGTTGCCGGCGTGCTGGTGGGCGCGCGGCGCAAGGCGGACCTCCAGCGCCTCTTGCGATCGGCACGCTAGGCGCAGGTGCCCTAGAGTGCCTTCGCGAAGACTAGGAAGCGGCGATCAGCCGCACCAGTTTTCCCAGCGGAGGCGAGCCGAACTGCGGCCAAACTATCGCGTTCTCACCGTCTACTTGGCCGGCGTGTTCGTCGGCGCGCTCGATACCAGCATCATCAGCCCTGCGGTTCCCTTGATCGCCAGGAGCTTCCACATCACGCTCGGGTGGCTCGCTTGGGCGCTCACTACCTACACAGTCGCCTACGTCGCGTCGACCGTCCTCGCAGGTGCGGCGGGAGACCGCTACGGACGCCGCCTGCTCTTCCGGTGGGGCGTCGTGGCGTTCGGCATCGCGTCCCTGACCGCCGCGCTGTCGCAGAGCTTCGCCCTGTTTCTCCTCGCCCGGGCAGTGCAGGGCCTCGGTGCCGGCGCGGTCTACCCGAACGCCCAGGCGGAAGGCGTGCGCTTCTTCCCGCCCGAGCGCCGCGGCCTGGCGCTCGGGATCTTCGGCGCCGTGTTCGGCCTTGCCAGCATGGTTGGGCCGATCGTTGGCGGCGCCTTGGCGCAGTACTTCGGCTGGCCATTTATCTTCCTCGTGAACATCCCGATCGCGGCGACCGTCCTGCTGCTGTCGCTGCGGGCGCCGGAGTCCCCCCGGACCAATCGCACGCCACCAGACTTCCTCGCCGGGACCGTCTTCGCCGTATTCCTCGCGACGGTCCTGCTCACCCTCGAGGTGGGTGGCCCTGTGCGGTGGCTGATCGGGCTTGTCGCGGCGGCGGCGCTCGCGCTGTTCGTCGTGCGTGAACGTCGCCCACGCGGCGCCTCGTTCCTCGATCCTCGTGCCTTCTCCGGCGTGCAGGGCGCCGCGCTCGTCGCCGGCGCAGCGGTGATCGGCATGGACATGTCGGCCGCTGTGTTCGTGCCGACCCTCGCGCAACAGAGCCTGCATTTCTCCACGCTGGGCTCCGGCGTCTCACTGTTGCCTGCGGCGCTCTCGGCCGCAGTGCTCGCCGGGGTCGGCGGCGTCCTCACCGACCGCCGTGGCGCGCGCATCGTGCTGCAGGTGGGACTCCTCTTCGCGCTGGTCGGCGGAGTGCTCTTGGCGCCGCCCGGCATGACGCTTTGGCGCTTCATCTTCGCCATGCTGGCCTTCGGCGTCGGCACCGCGTTCACGATGGGGGCGCCGCTCAACCGCATTGCGCTCGCGCTGCACAGCGACGAGCAGGCTGGGGAGGCACTGGCCGCGGTGGCTGTCTTCCGCTCCGTGGGGTTGGCGGCAGGGCCGATTCTGCTCACCCTTGCGATGGCCTTCCACGGCTTCGAGGGGATGTTCCTCACCGTTGCCGCGGTGTCTCTGTTCGGCCTGCTCGCGTTCCTTCTCGTCCCGGACAGCAAGGCGCATGCATCGGCGCAAAGCGCCGCCTAGGGAAGGGCATACGGCTTAACGCAATCTTCGCGGGACGGGCCGAACGCTGTCGTATCATGGCACGTGGAAGGGAGCGCCACACGAGGAGGCGGAGCGATGGCGAGGAAGCCCGCAGTGCCAGAAGGCGGTCTTCTGATCGCGGTCGAGGGCTGCGACGGCTCTGGCAAGAGCACGCAGATCCAGCTCCTGTACCGCTACCTCTTCCGGCGCGGGCTGCCGGTGCACCTCACGAGCTGGAACTCGAGCCCCGCGGTGCACCCCTTGCAGCGCAAGGCGAAGCGCACCCGCATTCTGACGCCGCTCACCTTCGCGATCGTCAACGCCGCGGATTTCGCCGACCGCTACGAGCGCGAGATCCTGCCGCGCCTTGCGATGCGCCAGATCGTGCTCTGCGATCGCTACGTCGGGACCGCCTACGCGCGCGACGGCGCGCGCGGCATCGATCCCGCCTGGACGGAGCGACTCTACTCCTTCGCGCGCCCGGCGAACGCGACGCTCTTCATCCACGCGCCCGTCGAGGTCGCGGCGGCAAGGCTTCTGGCCGCGCGACATGCCTTCGGATACTACGAGGCGGGGTTGGACCTCGGCGTCTCGGACGATCCTTTGGAGAGCTTCAAGCTCTTCCAGGGCGAGGTGCTTCGTCGCTACGAGGAGATCGAGCCGCGCCTCGGCTACATCCGCATCGATGCGACGCGGCGCCTGCGCGAGCAACAGCGCGCCGTGCGCCGATGCATCCTCTCGCTGCTCGAGGGGGGTGACGGGCGGTGAGGGGCCTTTTGATCGCGATCGAGGGACCGGATGGCGCCGGCCGCACGACCCAGGCCCGCGCGCTCGCCGAGTGGCTTGCGGGACGCGGCCTGCCGGCGACCCTCCTGCGCCTCAAGCACTCGGAACTGGCGCGGGACACGCTGCAGGAGCTGCAGCGGAGCATGGACGTCTCGGAGCGCGCCCTCTTCCTGCTTTACGCGGCGGACCTCGCCGACCTCCTGCAGCGCGAGGCAGAGCCTGTCCTCGCGGCGGGGGGGATCGTCCTCTTCGACCGCTACACCTTGACGCCGCGCGTGCGCGCGCAGATCGGAGGGCTCGACGCCGACTGGATCTCGAGCGCGCTCTCGTTCGCGCCCCCGGCGGACCTGACGCTGCTCCTGGAGGCGCCTGCGCGCGAGCGCCTGCGCCGGCTGCTCGCGAGGCGGCGCTTCCTGCAGCCGCGCGAGGCGGGCGCGATGGGGCCCTTGCCGGACTTCACCCGCGCCGTGCGCTACCAGCGGCGCATCGGCCGCCTCTATTCCGACGCCGCCGGCAGGGCGGGCGTCACGCGGATCGACGCCGCCTTGCCCGAGCAGGCTGTGCGCGCGGCGGCTCGCCGCGCGGTGCAGCGCCTCGTGCGGCGCGCCCTGCGCGCGAAGGAGGGATCCGAGTGACGAAGCTCGCCGCCCTCTTGGCCGCGCAGGACGATGCGGTCCTCGACGTCTGCCGCAAGTACGGCTGCGACCTCGCACACTCGCGCCACGTCGCGGAGCTCGCGGACGTCCTGTTCGACGCCTTTTTACCGCTGCACGGACTGTCCCCCGAGGAGCGCACCGCGCTCTGCCACGCATCGCTCCTGCACGACATCGGCTACTTCGTGGACCGCAAGGGCCACCACCGGCACGGCGCCTACCTGGTGCGCGCGGACGAGCACCTCCAGGACTATCCGGAAGAGATGCGGGATCTCTGCGCGCGGCTCGTGCGCAACCACCGGCGGCGGGTCCATCGCGGGCCCAAGGAGATCGGGAGCGCGCGGCGCGAGGCGCTGCGCTGGCTCTCCGCCCTCCTGCGGGTCGCAGACGCCCTCGACTACGATCACGAGCAGCGCGCCCGCATCACGGGTGTACACGGGCGGGGGCGCGGCTTCGAGATCCAGATCGCCGGCCTCGATCCCCTGCGCCTCGGCGAGCGGCTGCAGGCCAAGGCGGAACTGCTCGGAGAGATGGCGGGCGGACCGATCCGATTCGAGAAGGACGCCTCGTGAGTCCCACATCGCGCAGCGCCGTGATCGACCTCGGTTCGAACTCGGTGCGCATGATGGTCGTGGAGACCGACCGGGGCGGTGCCTGGCGGGTGATCGACGAGGAGCGCGCCATCCTGCGCCTCGGGGATGCCCTCGCGCGCCGCGGGGCGCTCGCGGAGGACCTCGCTCGCGCCCAGTACGTCTTTACGGCGCTCGTCGAGCGCGCGCGCCAGATGGGGGCGGAGCGGATCGCGGCGGTGGGCACGGCGGCCCTGCGCGGCGCGCGTGACGGCGCGGCCTTCAGCGCGGCGCTCGGCCGGGCGGCGCATGTGCAGATCCGGATCCTGAACGGGGTCGAGGAGGCGCAGCTCGGGTTCCTCGGCGCGATGCACACGCTCGACGTGCGCGACGGCAATCTCGTCGACGTCGGCGGCGCGAGCAGCGAGATCAGCTGCTTTCAGGGCCGCAGCCTGCGCACCGCCGCCAGCGCGCAGGTGGGTGCTGTCACGTTGGCCCGCGGCGCGCTCCACGGAGACCCACCGTCGAAGGACGACCTCGAGGCGGCCAAGGCCGCCGCCGACGAAGCGATCCGCAAGGCGGTGCCGGATCCCGTGCAGGGGCTGCCGCTCGTCGCACTGGGCGGCAGCTTCCGGTCGATCGCGAAGATGCACCGCGTGCAGTCCGGCTATGCCTTCCCCTCGCTGCACAACTACCGCATGCCGCCCGAGGCGATCGCGGAGATGCTGCAGCGAGTGGCCCGCATGGGCCTGCGCCAGCGCCTCTTGGTGCCAGGGCTCGCGGCGCACCGGGCGGAGACCGCCCCGGCGGCGCTGACGCTCGCGCAGGCCATCTGCGAACACCTGCAGCCGAGCGAGGTGATCGTCAGCGGCACCGGGCTGCGCGAGGGCATGCTCTTCGAGCGCATCCTGCCACACGGCGAGGAGATCCCGGACGACGTCTTCCGCCCGAGCGTGCGCAACCTGCTCTTCCAGCTGGGGGAGGAGCCCGACCAGGACCTCGTCGCCTGGGCGGGGCAACTCCTGGGCGCGCTTTCGAACCTGCTCGCCCCGGACGCCCAGCGGCTCGGGGGGGCGGCGGCGGCGCTGCGCGGCATCGGGCGCAGGGTGAATTTCTACGACCGCCACCGCCACACGTTCACGCTCGTGACAAGTGCGCGCATCTTCGGACTCTCGCACCGCGAACAGCTGGTGCTCGCGGCCGCGGCGGCGTACGAGGGGCCCAGGCGCACGCGCGACTTCCTCCTGGACTACGGGCCACTCACCGACCGCCAGGACATCCTGCTCGCCCAGCGGATCGGCCTGATCGCCGCCTATGCGGAGGCGATGGCGAGGCAGGCTCCCGGTGTGCGGCCGAAGATCTCAGCGACGCTCGAGGCGTCGCGCATCGAACTGCGCATAGAGGGCCTGCCGAAGCCGCCCGACATCCCGTTCGACGAGTCGGTGCGCCTTGCCGGGCAGTTCGGCAAGGTGTACGGGCGCAAGCTGGTGGCCCGCTACCTCGAGGAGTAGCGGCAGAAACAACACAGGTCTACCGCGCGTCTGCGCCAGGGACGCGGGTCTCGAAGATCTGGCGGTAGAGGTCCTCGCCGAAGCCTGTGGGCAGGGGATCGCCCTCGACGATCCGGAAGGTGCGCCGCCCGTCTTCCTGCCGGTCGGCCCGCAGGCAGAGAACCTGCCCTGAGAGTTCGCGCGCCGCGCCCTGCGCGAACTCGACGAGATGGGTGACGAAGAGTACCCGGACCTTCGACTCGACCAGAGCCTGCACGACCTGTCCCGCGATCTCGGAGCCTTCGCGTTCGTTGGTCGACGCAAGCGACTCGTTGCAAAGCAGCATGGCGTGGGGTCTCATCCGCTCGACGATGCCGTCCAGGCGGTGCAGCTCCTCGTCGAGGCGGCCGCGCTGCATCCGCTCGTCCTCCTCGCGGGGATAGTGGGTGAAGAGGCCGAGGCAGCAGCTGGCCGCGTACTCCAGCGCCCCGACGAACATGCCTGCCTGCAGCATCAGCTGGCATAGGCCGATGCCGCGCAGGAAGGTCGACTTCCCGCCCTGGTTGGCGCCGGTGATCAGGACGAGCGGCCTTCCGTCCGCCGCAAGGTCGCTGCCGACGACCCCTGTGTCAAGGCCGAGGGCGAGCGACACGTCGTAGAGGCCGCGGGCGCTGAGGCGCATGCTCTGCGCCGGGGCCGGTACCGGCATGCAGACCGGCTCGCCCCTCGCAGAGAGCTCTTCGTGCAGGTTCAAAGCGCCCACGTAGAACCCGAGCTCCTCCCGCAGCAGCCGGAAGAAGTGCAGGACGTGGTCGACCGATTGCGCGAGCGCGTTCGCCACGGGGTTCAGCCCCCGGCCGCGCAGCTGCGCGAGGGCCTGCAGCCCGGCCTCGTCGCGCTCCGCGATCGAGAAGCTTTCGGCAGACGACCTCGGCAGGACGCGCTGCAGCCAGCCCCTGCGCTCTGGAAGGGGACTGCGCAGCACATAGTGCGCCCCCTTCTGGCCAGCGCCGAGTTCTGCGCTGACCAGCATCCCCCCGTCCAGGGAGCGCAGCTCCTCGAGCTGCGCCTCTACGGCGCGGAAGAAGGGGTCGTCGAGCTCCTGCTGCAGCATGCCGAACAGCCGGCGCATGCCTTCCGAGTGCATCCGCTCCACGTGGGCTTGCGCAATGCGCCGCAGGCGCTGCAACTGCTGCGCGAGGAACGCGAGCGCCCCGGAGGAGCGGTGCAGGATGGAGTCCGGGGAGCGCAAGGACCAGAGGTAGAACTTGCGCTCCCCCTCGATCGCCTGAACCGCCAGGGTGTAGATCTCCCGCACGACATCCGGGGCGGCGAGGCAGTCCGCGAGGATGCGCTGGCGGTAGAGAATGCGCGCCGGGTCCGTCAGGCTCGAGAGCAGGGCGCTGCGCGAAATCTCGAGCAGGAACGCATCTCCGCGCGCCATCGCCGAGAGTACGGCCTCAAGTCCGAGGTCGCGCAGGAGATCGTCTGCGTTCGCCGGCAGGTCCGCGCCCGGCGCGAAGTCCTGATCTGGGTGCATGAGGAGGACAT
>JAJYTV010000087.1 GCA_021792885.1 Bacillota bacterium | reverse complement strand
CGTCGCGCAGCGCGTGCAGGGGGCGCTGCGCGGCGCGACGCTGATCGTCACGCGGGTGCGCGACTACCTGCCGCGCTCGCTCGCGCTCTTGCAGCGGATCGCGCAGCCGGGCCCGGCGGTGCCGGACGGCACGCTCTCCTTCCGCGACGTGCTGCACCGGGGCGAGGCGGGCGCGCTGCCGGCGGCCGCACGCGCGGACGACCTCGCGGTGCTGCAGTACACGGGCGGCACGACGGGCACGCCGAAGGCCGCGATGCTCTCGCACCGCAACCTCGTCGCGAACGCCTTGCAGTGCCAGGGATGGATGCCGGAGTACCGGCCGGGGGAGGAGCGCGTGCTCGCGGTCCTGCCCTTCTTCCACGTCTTCGGCATGACGGTCGGCATGAACCTCGGCGTGCTGTGCGCAGGGGAGATCGACCTCGTGCCGCGCTTCGTGCCGGGCCAGATGGCGAAGGAGGTGCGCCGCTTCCGCCCGAGCTTCTTCCCGGGCGCGCCGGCCCTCTACGAATCGGTCGCCGGGGCCCCCCACGCCGAGCGCTGGAACATGCGCTCGATCCGCTACTGCATCTCGGGCTCGGCACCCTTGCCGCTCGCGCTGCAGGAGCGCTTCGAGCGGCTCACGGGCGGCGTGCTGGTGGAAGGGTACGGCCTCACGGAGGCCTCGCCCGTGACGCACTGCAACCCGCTGCAGGGCATGCGCAAGATCGGCACGGTGGGGCTTCCGTTCCCCGACACCGAGCAGCGCATCGTCGACCCCGACGATCCCTCGCGCGAGATGCCGCCCGGGGAGCCCGGGGAGCTCGCGGTGCGCGGTCCCCAGGTCATGCTCGGCTACTACGGCCGACCCGAGGAGACGGCGCGCGTGCTGCGCGACGGGTGGCTCCTGACCGGCGACATCGGGGTGATCGACGAGGACGGGTTCTGCCGCATCGTCGACCGCAAGAAGGACCTGATCATCGTGAGCGGGTTCAACGTCTACCCGCGCGAGGTGGAAGAGGTCCTGCTGCAATGCCCGGGCGTCAAGGAGGCGGCGGTCGTCGGCGCGCCCGACGAGCACCGCGGCCAGGCGGTGCGGGCCGTGCTCGTGCCGCAGGACGGAGTGGAGCTGGACCTCGAGCAGGTCCGCGCCTTCTGCCGCGAGCAGCTCGCGGGCTACAAGACGCCGCGCCAGTGGGAAGTCCGGGCGGAGCTGCCGCGCTCCGCGATCGGCAAGGTGCTGCGGCGTGAACTGGTGCATGAGACGAAGGAGGAGTCCTGATGGGTGTCGTGATCCTCAGCGCGAAGCGGACGCCGGTCGGCAGCTTCGGCGGCAGCCTGCGCGACGTCAAGGCGACGGAACTCGGGCGGACGGCCGGCGAGGCCGCGCTCGAAGCGGCGGGGGTCGAGAAGGACCAGGTCGACCAGGTCGTGTTCGGCTCGGGCGGCATGCCGATCGCCGAGGCGAACCTCGCGCGCCAGGTCGGACTGCACCTCGGACTCCCGTACGAGGTGCCGGCCTACACGGTGCAGCGCAACTGCGCATCGGGCATCCAGGCGATCGTGTCGGGCGCCCAGGAGATCATGCTCGGCCAGGCGCAGGTCGTGCTGGCCGGCGGCGCCGAGTCGATGTCGGGCGCGCCGTACCTGACGTACGGCGCGCGCTGGGGCGTCCGCCTGCGCCACGCCGAGCTGCGCGACAGCATCTGGGAAGGCCTCACCGACTTCTACACCGGCATGGTGATGGGCGAGACGGCCGAGATCCTCGCGGACGACTACGACATCTCCCGCCGGGAGATGGACGAACTCGCGGTGGAGAGCCACCAGAAGGCGTTCAAGGCCGGCCGGTCCGGACGCTTCAAGGACGAGATCGCGCCCGTCGTGATCCCGTCGCGCCGCGGCGAGCCCGAGGTCGTGCGCCAGGACGAGGGGATCCTCGCCGGCCTCTCGCCGGAGCGGCTCGCGACGGCCCCGGCGACGTTCCGCAAGGCCGGCCGCGTCACGCCGGGCAACTCCTCGCCGCTGAACGACGCGGGCGCTGCGCTCGTGCTGGCCGACGAAGAGTGGGCGGGCAAGCACGGCAAGAAGCCGATCGCGCGGATCGTCAGCTACGCCTTCTCCGGCTGCGACCCCAGGCGCATGGGCCTCGGGCCGGTGCGCGCGACCGACATGGCGCTGACGCGCGCGGGCCTCTCCCTCTCCGACATCGGCCTGATCGAGATCAACGAGGCGTTCGCCGCGCAGTACCTCGCGGTCGAGCGGGAGATGAAGTGGGATCGCGCGATCGTCAACGTGAACGGCGGCGCGCTCGCGCTCGGCCACCCGATCGGCGCGACGGGCGCGCGCCTCGTCACGACGCTCGTGCACGAGATGCCGCGGCGCGAGGTGCGCTACGGGCTCGCGACGCTCTGCGTGGGCGGCGGCCAGGGCGCCAGCATCATCGTGGAGGTGCAGGGCTGATGTACGTGTTCAAGGCGGCGGTGCTGGGCGCCGGAACGATGGGGGCGGAGATCGCGCAGGTGATCTCCCTCTCGGGCCTTCCGGTCGTGCTGAAGGACGTGGATCAAGCGCAGCTCGACCGGGGCATGGCGCACATCCGCGACATCTACGCGCGCCGGGTGCAGCGCGGGCGCATCTCGGAGCGCGAGGCGGAGGACCGCATCGCCCTCGTCACGCCCCAGACCGACTACAGGGGTTTCGCCGACGTCGACCTCGTGCTCGAGGCGGTTCCCGAGAAGCTCGCCCTGAAGCAGGCGGTGCTCGCGGAGGTGGAGGGGCAGGTCGCGAAGACGGCCCTCTTGGCGACGAACACCTCGGCGCTGCCGGTGACCGAGGTGGGTGCGAAACTGCAGAAGCCGCAGCGCCTCGTCGGCATGCACTTCTTCTTCCCGGCCTCCGTGATGAAGCTCGTCGAGGTGATCGCCGGCGAGCAGACCGACGAGGAGTCGGTGGACTCCGCCGTGGAGTTCGTCGAGGGGATCCGGCGCATCGCCGTGCGGGTGCGCGAGTGCCCGGGATTCCTCGTGAACCGCGTCCTGATGGCGGGCCTCGCGGAGGTGTTCCGCGCGGAGCGGGACCTCGGCCTTGGGCCGAAGGAGATCGACGCCCTGATCGCCGCCTCCGGCCTCGCGCCGATGGGCCCCTACGCACTCGCCGACGCGCTCGGCCTCGACATCGCGCAGGAGGTCTCCGAGACACTGAAGGAGGCCTACGGCGAGCGCTTCGACCTCGGCGGCCGCATCTCCGGGCTGATCGCCGACGGCAAGCGCGGCGCGAAGTCGGGCGAGGGCTTCTACACCTACACGGGCTGAGGGAGGCGCGATGATGACGAAGGACCAGGAGACCGAACTGCTCGATCGCTTCAGCCTCGCCGTCTTCCTCGAGGCGGTGCGCTGCCTCGACGAGAACGTCTCGACGGCGCGGGAGATCGACATTGCGATGCGGGCCGGCGCCGGCCTGCCGGTGGGCCCGCTCGAGCGCGCCGACCGGATCGGGCTCGACAAGGTGCTCGCACGGCTCGAGCAGCTCGAGGCGGAGCGCGGAGAGCGCTTCCACCCGCCCGACCGGCTGCGCGCGCTCGTCGCTGCCGGGCGCACCGGCGTCGAGGCGGGGAGGGGATTCCTTGACTACTGAGGGCGAGCTGCTGCGCGAGCGGCGCGAGGGGTTCGTCGCGACCATCACGATCAGCCACCCGCCGGTGAACGCGATGTCGGTGGAGCTCCTGCAGGCGCTCGACGAGGCGTTCGCCCGGCTGGGGGACGATCCCGAGGTGCGCGTCGTCGTCCTCACGGGAGAAGGCATGTTCTTCTCCGCCGGCGCGGACCTGCGCTCGGTGATGCACACGGGACCGGCCGCGCTGTTGCAGCTGGGTCGGGAGGTGTACCCGCGCATCGCGGCCTTCCCGAAACCGCTGATCGCCGCGGTGAACGGCCTTTGCCTGGGCGGCGGGCTCGAGCTCGCGCTCTGCGCCGACATCCGCCTCGCGGCGCAGTCCGCGAAGTTCGGCCAGCCGGAGATCAACCTCGGCATCATCCCCGGCTGGGGCGGCACGCAGCGCCTGCCGGCCGCGATCGGGGCGCAGCGCGCGCGCGAGCTGATCTACAGCGGGCGGCAGATGCGCGCGGCGGAGGCGGTGGAGTCGGGGCTCGTGCTGCGCAGCTACCCGGACGACGAACTGCGCGACCAGGCGATGAACCTGGCGCGCGGGCTCGCGGAGAAGCCGCCCCTGGCCCTCGCCGCCGCGAAGGAGGCGATCTCCGCCGGCCTCGAGCGGGACCAGGCGGAGGGGTACCTGCTGGAAGGCGAGGCGATGGGGCGCCTCGCGCTGACGCAGGACGCCGCGGAGGGCATCATGGCGATGTTCGAGAAGCGGCGGCCGAAGTTCCAGGGGCGCTGAGGAAGGCGCCGAAGAGGGAGGGCTTCGCCCTCCCTCTTCGGCTTGCGTGGGCGTGCGGGCCGGGGACGGGGAGCTGCGTGGACGGCTGCCCGGTCTCACCGCACCGTGCGACGCAGGAAGATGCTGCGGCCGCGTGCGGCGTCTCTCGGTGCATCATCCAGCCGTCATGGACCTTGACCCAACCAGGACTTGCAAAGCGATTGCCAATATGACAAGATACTACCAGTAACGTCACTGCAAAGAGCGGCAAAACCGGCGAAAGCCGGCGACGCAAAGCCATGGGTCTACAGCGGCCACGCCGCCAAGATCGCCAGGCTGCCGGCGACAGTTTTCTTTTTGCTGGTGCGGTTTGCAGTGCCCTTGGAGGTGGGGACGGGTGTGGGAAGGCCGCCACGAGACGGCCAGCACGCTGTTTCACCGGGGGCTGCACGAGGCGGCGCGCCAGGAGTGGCGCGCGGCTTACGCGGAGGCCCGCCGCGCCGGGGCGCTTGAGGGCTCCGTGCGCTGCCTCGGAGGACTCTGCGCGGCGTCGATCGCCGCAGGGGACCGGTTCGCGGGATACCAGCATGCGCTGCTGGCGGAGCACCTGGCGGAGACCCTGCCGCGCGGGCACGAGCTGCGGCTGAACGCGGCGATCAACCTGCAGATGGCACTGTCGCTGCTCGGGGTGTTCGGCGAGGCGGAACGCCACGGCGAGATGTGGCAGCGCGAGTTCGACGAGACCGCCGACCCGAGCCGGCAAGGGGAGTTCATGCACCTTCTCGCCGGCCTCGCGCTGGAGGAGGGGGACCCGAAGTTCGCGGCGCTCCTCGCCCACCAGGCGGGGGAACTGGCTTCGGGCGACGCCTACAACCGGGTCGTGATCGGCCAGACGCTCGCGATCGCGGCGGTTGCCCAGGGCGACACGCGGCAAGGGGCGCAGCTCCTGCGCGAGTGCTACGACGCCTTCCAGCAGGTCGGCGACACGCCGGACCTCCTGCTCTGCGCCTCCGAACTCGCGCGCTGCGAAATCGCCCGCGGCAGCGGACTCGAGGCGGCGAGCTGGCTCGATCTCTCCGTGTCGCACCTCCTGGAATCTCCCTCGGCGCTCGACGGCCTCGAGCTCGGCCGGCTGCTGCTGGTCGGGGGCCAGCTGGCAAGGGCCAGCGGGCAGCTCGACACCGGGGAGAAGCTCGCGTCGCAAGGCGTCGACGTGCTGTTCGCCAACGGCCGGATCGAAGAGGGACAGGCGGGTGCCGCAGCGGCCCGCGCGCCGATCGCGGTGGTGGAGGGCCTCTCCCGCACGCCGCCGCGGGCGCTCGACGTGCTCGAGCGGCTCGTGGACCTGGGCGTCGCGCGCAAGGCGCTCTTCTGCCTCTCGCCGCTCTCGGAGATCGCCGGCTACGCCCACGCGATCGGCGGGCGGCTCGATCCCGGCGCGAACGTGACCCTCGTGGAGCAGGCGGCGGCGTTCGGCGCGCTCGACCAGCGCGCAAGACAGCTCCTGCGCCTCGCGGAGGAGCTGCCCGGCGCGGCGAGTGCCGAAGCCCGCGTGTACCGCGTTCTGCGCGAGTATGCGTCAGGCGTCGCCCAGCAGCCCTACGCGGATGTCCTGCAGCAGATGGAGCGGCAGGCCGGCAGCCTGTTCGACCGCGATGTGGTCGAGCGCCTGCGGGTGCTGCACGCAGCGTGAGGAGGCGGATGGGATGCAGAGAAGGATCCTGGCCGTTGCGGCCCTCGTGACCTTGTTCGGACTTGCCGCGCCGGCGATCGCGTCGGCGAACCACGTCGGAGGGAGCACCGGCATCTCGTGGTCGAACACGGGGAGCGCGCAGGGGATTGCCCACAGGTCCCCGACCGGCACCGCGATGAAGCTGACGCACGACGGCGTCAACTACGGGCGGCCCCGCATCTGAGGAGATCCCGTTCGACGGGGGCTGCCGCGCTGCGGCGGCCCCCGTCGCTCTGCACGGGCAGGGTGCGGCTTCCTCGGCCGCCAGGGGGCGCCACCCTTCCGATTCTGGACTGGCTGAATTAGGATAGTCCCAGGGCTGGAATCGAGGCGATCTATCGTGGGCGTTTGGCGACTCCCGCATATTGCTAGCGACCGGATCCGTCGTCGCATGCTGGTCGCGCTGGCGGTCCCGATCATCGCGATCGCCGCATCCGGCATCGGCATGCTGCAGCTGCAGGGCGACGAACGCGCTGCGGTGCGCGCGATCCAGGACGCCGTCTCCGTGCGCCAAATGGCGGAAGAGACCGCGATGGCACTCCAGCGCGGCGAGGGCGCAGCCTTGCGTTACGCCGCGGTGGGTGGGACAGACGCGCGGAGTGCCCTCGCGCGCGACTTTGCGTCGGCGCTGCGCCGCAGCGCTCGTCTCTCGCAGGCGCCGCATCTTGATCCATCCGCGCGTCGTGAGGCGCAAGAAGTCCATACGGCGGCAACCGCACTGTCGGCAGCGACGGCGACACTCAGCGCGGGCCACTTCAGCCTGGCGCGCTTCAATGCGGCGGAAGGAGCCCCGCTCGCATTCGCCGTGTCCAACCTCGATGCGATCATCGCCGCAGAAGATGATGCCATCGGGCTCGCCGATGCGCGCGATGCTTGGGTGCAGAGCGCCGATGCATGGCTACTCAGCATGACCGTCGTCGTGGGCATCGGACTCACTTTGCTGCTGGGCTGGCTGCTCCTGAGGGACCTTAGCCGCCGCCTGAGTGTGCTCTCGCGCAGGGCCGGCGCACTCGTCGCGTCCGAGCCCGAGGTTGGCGCGACGCAGCGGGCGCGCGAC
>JAJYTV010000086.1 GCA_021792885.1 Bacillota bacterium | reverse complement strand
CGGTCAACCCGCATACACGAGCCAGGCCTGTCCCGATCCGGCGTGCGGCTTCGTCCACAAGGAGAACCGCCACGGGGATAGGTTTCACTGCCTGCACTGCGGGCGGGATGGTGATGCGGACGTTGTTGCCGGAATGAACCTGCTTGCCAGGATCGACGATCCCGACATCCATCTTTGGACCCCCAAGGAGCGGGTGAAGGGGATCCTGGACGAGCGGTTCCGTCGCCGGAAGAAGACCGGGAACCCGGTCCGCCCCGTGGACCGGAGAAACGGCACACCGCTCCCGGCTGGGCTCCAGAGCAGCCGCGCAGGCGCAGTCGTCCACTAGGGATGGCTACGCCTTCGCGGTCCCGTCGTGGCCCTGTGGCCTCGGATGTCACAGGGATACGCCTCCCTAGAGGCCACCCCGGCGGGCGGAGCGCGAACAATCAGTGAAAGACCTGGATATCCATAAATATCTAGGTATTTCAGAGCGGAGCGGCCCTCTTTCCCTACCTGCTGACGGAAAGGTTCACTTCGGGGCGCAGGCTCTCACGTCTCGGCGCCCTCCACCCTGGCCGCCCGCGCGCGGTGGCGCCCCGCGAGTTCCGCCTCCACATCGGCGAAGGGAACACCGCCGGTCTCGAGCAGCACGAGCAGATGGTAGAGAAGGTCTGCCGCCTCCCAGCGAAGTTCCTGCGGCGTGTTCTTGGCGGCGACCACCACCTCCGCGAACTCCTCCCCCAGCTTGCGCAGGATCCTGTCGGTCCCGCTGTCCGCGAGCCGGCGGGTGTAGGATCCCTCCGGCGCCTCCCCGCGCACGCGGGAGTGCACCAGGGACGCGAGGGCCGAGAGCCCGAACGGCGCCTCGCCGTCGGCAAAGCAGGAGCGCGTGCCGAGGTGGCATGCGGGTCCGAGGGGGCGCACCCGGTAGATCAGCGCGTCGCGGTCGCAGTCCGTGAGGATCTTCTCCACCAGGAGTTCGTTCCCGGACGTCTCCCCCTTGCGCCAGAGGCGCTGGCGCGAGCGGCTGAAGAAGTGCGCGCGCCCCGTTTCCTCCGTCAGGTCGATCGCGGCGCGGTTCGCCCAGGCGAGCATCAGTACCTCGTTGTCCGCGGCGTCCTGCACGATGACCGGCAACAGCCCGTCCGCGCCGAAGCTTAAGCCGTCCACCGCACGGGCACCCCCTCGCGTAGTAGTTGACGCTTGATCGCCCCGACGGTCGTCCTGCCTTCGTGCAGCAGCGAGGCGAGGAGCGCCGCCGAGACGTCCGTGCGGCGGAAGAGCTCGACGGCGTCCTCTACGCTGCCCATGCCGCCCGAGGCGATCACCGGGCACGCAGCGGCAGCCGTCGCTGCCTGCAGGAGGTCGAGCGGGTACCCTCCCTGCTGTCCGTCGTGGTCGATCGAGGTGAGGAGAATCTCTCCTGCGCCCCTGCGATGCACCTCTCGGATCCAGTCGACCGCATCGCGCCCCGTCGGCTCCCGCCCGCCGGACAGGAAGACCTCCACCCGCAGTCCCACCCGGCGCACATCCACGGCCGCCACCACCGCCTGGCTGCCGAACCGGGCCGCGATCTCCGCCAGCAGGCCGGGCCTGCGGAAGGCCGCCGTGTTGATCGCCACCTTGTCCGCCCCACTGCGCAGGAGGGCGGCGGCATCCTCGACGCTCTTTATGCCGCCGCCTGCTGTCAGCGGGATGGTGAGCGCATCGGAGACCTGCGCGACCGTCTCGCGCAGGCTCGAGCGCCCCTCCGCCGTCGCGGACACATCGAGGATGACGATCTCGTCCGCGCCCTGCTGCTCGTACGCTCGCGCGAGCTCCACCGGGCTGCCCATCTCGCGCAGGCCCAAGAACGACGTCCCCTTGACGACCCTGCCGTCGCGGATGTCGAGGCAGGGGATGATCCGCTTAGCGAGCACTTTGCGCCGCGAGCGCCGTGAGCGGCACCGCACCCTCCATCAGCGCCTTGCCGACGACGATCCAGGAGGCCCCAGCCGCCCGCGCCAACGCGAGGTCCTCCGCGCTCCCGACCCCGCCGGCGACCCCGACGGCGAACCCGAGTTCTTCCAGTGCGCGCACCGGCGCGAGGTTCGGGCCGCGCAGCGTGCCATCGCGCAGCACGTCGGTGTAGAGCACCTGCCGGACGCCGGCCCGCTGGAAGGCGGCCGCCTGCTCGAGCAGCGGGAGACCGCCGGCTGAACGCAGCCAGCCCTCCACCATGATCTGCCCGCCGCGCAGGTCGAGCGCCACCACGAGCGCTTCAGCGCCTTCCGCCGCCAGCATCGCGTCGAGCTTTCCAGGCTCGAAGGCGGCCGTGCCGACCACGACGCGCGCTGCGCCCCTCTGGCGCGCGGCCCGCGCGTCCTCCAGGCTGCGGATGCCGCCCGCCGCATCGACCTCCAGGCCGAGCGACGCGAGCTCTTCGATCCAGGCGTTGGTGCGCGCCCCCGTCCCGCGCGCCGCGCCGAGCTCGACGAGGTGGATGCGGCGGGCGCCGGCCTCGCGGTAGCGGCGGCCGAGTTCCTCGATGTCGACCGCATAGTCCGTACGCTGTGCGAAGTCTCCCTGGAGAAGCCGGACCGGGCGGCCGTCCAGGATGTCGATGGCCGGAACAACCATCACGCGACCATCACCTCCAGGATGTCTGCAAGCAGGCGCAGTCCTGCGTCGCCGCTCCGCTCCGGGTGGAACTGCACCCCGAGCAGGCCGCCCTGCGCCACGGCGGCGACGAACGCGCCGCCTGCGTAGTCCGTCGTCGCGAGGACCGTCTCCGTCGCATCCGGGACGACGTGGTAGCTGTGCGTGAAGTAGAAGTGCTCGCCGTCGGCGACGCGCCGGAACGCCGGATGCGACCGCCGCAGATGCACCTGGTTCCAACCCATGTGCGGCAGGCGCGGCGCCTGCAGGCGCGGTACGGTGCCGCCCAGGAGCCCGAGCCCATGCCCGCCTTCCGAACCCTCCCCGAAGAGCAGCTGCATCCCGAGGCAGATCCCGAGCACCGGCCGCCCAACCGCGGCGCGCGCGAAGATCGCCTGGTCGAGGCCCAGCCGGGACAAGGCTTCGGACGCCCACGCCATGGCACCTACCCCCGGGAGGACTGCGAGGTCCGCCCGCTCCAACTCCACCGCGTCGGCGGTGGGGACGGGGAGCGCCCCCAGCCGCAGGAACGCGGCCTCCAGGCTGCGCAGGTTGCCAAGGCCGAGATCCATGATGGCAACCTTCACCCGATCACTCCCTTGGTCGAGAGGAGCCCGCCGCCCGTCAGGGCCGTCGCCTGGCGCAGGGCCATCCCCGTCGCCTTGAACATCGCCTCCACGACGTGATGGGAGTTCTCCCCCGCCAGCACGTCGAGGTGCAGGGTCGCGCCGGCCGTGCGGCAGAAGGCCCAGAAGAACTCGCGCCAGGTGCCAAGGTCCGTCCCGAGCGCCAGGGTTTCCGGCGCGATGCCTCCGAGCCGGCAGTACGCCCGGCCGGAGAAGTCGAGTGCCGCCCGCACGAGCGCATCGTCCATCGGCACCACCGCAAGGCCATAGCGCGCGATCCCCTCGCGACTTGAGAGGAGGTCGTCGAACGCCTCGCCGAGCACCCAGCCCACGTCCTCGATCAGATGGTGCGGGTCCACCGCGACATCGCCCGCCGCGGAGACCCTCCCGCCGATGCCGGCGTAGAGGCAGAGCGCGTCCAGCATGTGCCCGAGCGGCGCAAAGGACGTCGCCACCACGGCCGCCTGCTGCCCGCCCACGGTGATCTCCAGCGAGATCTCCGTCTCACGCGTCGTCCGGGTGCGCGCCGCGCCGCGCACGTCGGTCCCGCTCATGCCAGCGCGGCCGCGTGCAGCGGCCTCCGTCCCGGCGAGGCGGAAAGAAGTTCGCGCGCGGTGACGAGCCGCGCCTCCGTCCGCTCGAGGACCACTGTCTCGACGAGATCGTGCCTGCGGATCGTCTCACCCGTCTCGGCGACATCGACGATCCCGTCGGCGATGCCGGCGGCCGGTGCGAGTTCGACTCCCCCGTGCAGCACGACCACCTGCAGTTCAGGATACATCGGGCGCAGCAGCCGCTTCGTCCACTGCGGGTAGCGGGTCGCGACCAAGAGTGCGCCGCCTGGCTTCGCCATCTGCACGTCGCGCGGACCCGCGAGCACGAGCCTGCACCTGCCGAACCCGAGCCCCTCTCCCAGCGTCGCATCGCCCATCGTCTCGGCCAGCACGTCGCCGCCGACGACGGCGAAGTCCGCGGCGCCGGCCGCGACGTACATCGGAACGTCCATCGGCTTGACGCGGTAGACGACCACGTCGCCGCAGCGCTGGTAGAGCATGCGTTCGTCCGTCCACTCCCCGCTCCAGACTCCACGGCGCCGCAGGAGTTCCAAGGCGCCCTCGAAGAGACGGCCGTTCGGCACGGCGTATCGCAGCACGGCCCCCATCAGCGCACCTGCTCTCCACTTCTCTACTTCACTGTAGCAATGATGCGAGCATACCATCGGCCTTCCAGTGGCGCAAGAGAAACTTCCTCTGCGCAGCGGCTATCGGGTTGTCAGATGAACGCCTCCACAGCCGCGACCAGCCGCCGGTTCTCCTCCTCCGTCCCCACCGTGATCCGCAGGCTCTGGGGCAGCCCGAAGGAGTCCGCCTTGCGGACGAGGATCCCCTGCGCCAGCAGGTGGGCGTGCAAGCGGCCCGCGGCGTCGCCCACGTCGACGAGCAGGAAGTTCGCGTCCGAAGGATGCACCAAGAACCCCTTGGACTCGAGCGCCTTGCCGAGATGAGCTCTGCCCTCGACCGTGCGGGCGACGACCGAGGCGACGTGCGCGTCATCCTCCAGCGCGGCGAGTGCCGCCCGCGCGGCCACGGCGTTGATCGGGAAGGGCTCGCTCGCCTTGCGGACCGCCGCCGCCACCTCGGGAGGCGCCGCGAGCCAACCGAGCCGCAGGGCGGCGAGTCCGTACGCCTTCGAGAACGTGCGCAGCACCGCGACGGGGAGTCTCTGGCGCAGCAGGGCGAAGGCGGAGGGGATTCCCGCGTACTCGATGTACGCCTCGTCGACGGCCAGGAGGCCGCGATCCCCCGTCGCGGCGGCGATGCGCGCGAGCGCCGCAAGATCCAGCGACGCGCCGAGCGGGTTGTGGGGACGGCAGAGGAAGGTTACGGCCGCGCCTTCGGAGCGGGCGGCGTACGCGTCGGCGTCACTGGCATCGCCTCTCACCGGCACTCCCTCCGGGATCCCCCCCATCAGGTCGACCGCGTGGCGGTAGAGGGAGAAGCCGGGCTGCGGCACCAGGACCCTGTCCCCGGGGCCGACGAGCACCTCCGCGAGCAGCTTGATCAGGTGTCCCGAGCCCGTGCCGAGCACGATGCACTCGGGGTCTAGCCCATGCAGGGCGGCGAGCCGCCCGACGAGTTCCTCCGGCTGCATCTGGGGATAGCGGCCGACGTCCGAGATGTCCGCCATGGCGGAGAGAACGCGGGGGGACGGTCCCCACGGGTTCTCGTTGGCGGCGAGGTTCACGACCTCGGTGCCCGCAAGGCGTCCGCCAGGGCGGTAGGGTGCGAGCCGATCGATCTCCGGGCGCAAAGGCAACCGCGTCCCTCCTCTCGTGTTCTCCACTCTGCTACAGAAGTGGAGAGCGGTCAACAGGATGATCCTACGCGCCCCGGGCCCTCCCCGGCGGGCTCAGGTCTTCCTATTCGTGGCGCAGCGCGTCCACAGGGTTCAGTGCGGCGGCTCGGTTCGCGGGGTAGATCCCCGAGACGAGCGCCACCGCGAGCGCGAAGGCGATCGCCCCAAGCGCGATCCATGGCGTCAGGGCGAAGAGCGTGACGCCCTGACCCCCACCCTGCCGAATCGAGTAGTTCACGACCGCGTCGATCCCGACGCCGGCGAGGTAGCCTCCGAGGAGCCCGACCGCCCCTCCGACGAGGCCGATGATCAGCGACTCCGAGAGGAACAGCCGGCGGATATCGCGCCGCCGCGCCCCGATCGCCTTCAGCACCCCGATCTCGCGCGTGCGTTCCAGGACGGCGACGATCATCACGTTGGCGATGCCGAGCCCCGCGACCACGAGCGCGATGCCGCCGATCACCCCGAGGATCGACTGCACGATCAGGAACACCTGGTGCAGCGAGTCGATGATGCTCTGGAAGGTCTGCGTGCCGTAGCCCATGCGCCCGAGGCGCGCCGCGAGCGGCTTCACGTCCGCCTGCGCCTTCGCCTGCACGGTGATCGCGCTGTAGAGGAACCCGCCCGGCCCGCGCCCAGATGTCCCCTTGCCTGCCCGCAGCACGGTTTGCAGCGTGCGGTACGGCACGTAGCTCACCGACCCCCTGACGATCCCGACCACCCGCAAGGTCTTCAGGACCGGCTTCTGGAAGGGGCTCCCGTTGAGGCCGTTCGAGCCCAGATCGCTCGTGAAGCGGAGCGAGATCTCCTGCCCGAGGAGCTGTTTCAGGTTGGCGTTTGTCGGCCCAAGACCCTTGCGCAGGAGGTACCTCGCGGACCCGTCGGCCAGCACGATCGCCTGTGCCGTATCGCCCGGCAGCCGACCAAGGCGCATCTGCTGGCCGAGGGCGGGCAGGCGGAAGCCGGTCGGGGGCAGGTCCTGCGCCACGACAGTCGCGCCGCGGCCGTTCTCTTGCACGGTCGCGAGGAGGGTTGCGGTGTAGAAGGCGCCCGCCACGTCGGGCAAGCGGGCGAAGGTGCGCAGCGTCGTGTCGTTGAGCGGCTTCGCCGCCTGCGGTGCGCCGAGCGAGACGTGCAGCAGCGATCCACCCTGCGCCCGGCTCCCGGTCACGACGATCTGCGTCACGGAACCGAGGCCGTTCAGCTGGCCGATCACGCTGTTCTGCAGTCCCTGTCCGAAGGAGACCATCAGCACGATCGCGCCGACCCCGATCGCGACCCCGAGACCCGTCAGAATGGCGCGGGCTCTCACCCGCCGGATGCTGCGCCATGCGTAGGCGAGCATGTCGGCGAGAGCAAACCTGCCTGCGGCAGCGCGCGTGGGCACCGGCCGAGGCGCGGGCGCCTCTCCCTGCACCTCCTGCAGCGCGCCGTCGAGAAGGTGCAGGACGCAGTCGGCGTCCTGCACGAGGGCGGGATTGTGGGTGATCAGCACGAGCGTGCGGCCTTCGCGGTGCAGGGCGTGCAACAGCTCCATGACCTGCTCGCCCGACCGGGTGTCGAGGTTGCCCGTCGGCTCGTCGCAGAGCAGGATCTCGGGATCGTTCGCGAGCGCCCGTGCGATGGCGA
>JAJYTV010000085.1 GCA_021792885.1 Bacillota bacterium | reverse complement strand
ATGCAGGGCGGCGACGTCGACGACGGCCTGGGGCGGCGCATCCGCACCCGGCCGGCTGCGGCGCAGGAGCGCGCGCAGGCGGGCGACCAGTTCCGCGGGGGCGAAAGGTTTCACAAGGTAGTCGTCCGCTCCGGCGTCGAGGCCTTCAACGCGCTCCGGCAGGCTGCCGCGGGCCGTGAGGATCAGGATGGGGACCGCCGAGAGGGCGCGCAGTGCACGGCACACCTCGATGCCGTCGATGTCGGGCAGCGAGAGGTCGAGGATCACCGCCTCGTAGGCGCCGCTGGCAGCGTCGTGCAGTCCGTCCTGGCCTGTGACCTGGTGGTCGACGGTGAAGCCGGCGTGGCGCAGTTCGATCTCGACCAGTCGCGCAACGGCGGCATCGTCCTCGATCAGCAGGATGCGGGACGTCTGTGTGGACATCGTCGGACCTCGCTTCGCTGCGACGCAGCCGGTTTCTAGGGTAGTTCGCCCCATGCGGGCAGCATCCCTGCCCGGCGGCGCCCGCGCCAGGGCGCCGCCGGAAGAACGCGGATGGGCATGTCCGCAGCGGCAGCGTTCGCCCCTCCCGGTGCCATTCTGGGCGCGATCACCCTGCATATGGTCTGACCACCGCTGCGCGCCAGGCGCGCGGGCCGCAGGACAACCTAGCGCGCGCTCTGGCGTGCGTAGTGGGCTGCGCCCACCAGCGGCGCCGGACCGCCGAGCTGTGCCGGCAGGATCGGGAGCGGCAGGTTCGCCTCCCAGGCGCGACGGTGGAGCGTGCGCTCGAGGGTGGGCAGGAGGAGGTCGAGCGACTGGGCGAGCGAGCCGCCGCAGATCACCGCCTGTGGGTTCGCGACCTGGGCCCAGGCGGCGCAGGCGATCCCGAGCGCGATTCCGGCACGCGCGAAGACCTTCTTCGCCGCGCGCTCGCCGCTCCTCGCGCGCCTGGCAATCTCGGCGCCGTGCACCTCTTCGCCGGTCTCCGCGGTATAAATCTTCGCGATCGCGGTTCCCGATGCGATCGCCTCGACGCAGCCGCGCCGCCCGCACCCGCACACGGGCCCGCGGGGTTCGGCGGTCAAGTGGCCGATCTCGCCGGCTGCGCCGTCCGCCCCCAACAGGAGATGGCCTTCCACGATCAGCGCCCCGCCGACGCCCGTGCCGAGCGTCAGGTAGGCGAAGCTCTGGAGCCCTTGTCCAGCGCCTGCGGCGTATTCGCCGAGACCGCCAAGCAGCGCGTCCCGCTGCGCAGCGCCTGGCACGCCGAGATCCAGCATCGAGAAGAACTCGCTGATGCTGCGACCGACCCAGGCCCCATGCAGGTTCGGGGCATGCAAGAGCGCACCGTGGGCGATTGGCCCCGGCAGAGAGAGCCCTGCGCAGAAGGGCCGCACGCCGCGGTCCTTCGCGAGGGCGCGCAGCGTCTTTCCGACCGCGGGCAGCCGCTCCTCGGGAGGCAGGCCGTCGGTCGCGACGGAATCTTCGGCCAGGATGCGCGCCTTGTCTACGATCGCGTAGGCGATCTTGGTCCCGCCTACGTCCACTGCGTATTCCAACAGCAAGACCTCCTCGGCGCCGGAGCCTTCGCCTACTCCGCGGACCATCCCTGCTGCCGCGCGTCGGCTCGCCCTGCATGGGCAACGCTAGGCGCGAGGAGGGGATTGGCTTTGCAGCAGGTGACGGTCCGTTGCACGGTCGACAACTGCTACTACTGGCGCGGTGGCAATGTCTGCGACGCCAAGGAGATCTTGGTGACGAACGACATGGTCGGCCAGCGGTATCCGGGTGAGGTAGACGTGCAGCATCTCTCCACCGTCCTCGAGGAGGTCGGAGAGACCCCCGTGAAGTCGTGTCAGGAGACGTGCTGCAAGACGTTCCGGCCCGGAAAGTAGCCTGCCCAGCCGATGACCGTCAGAGGGCGCACGCCTTGGAAGGGCGGGCGCCCTCTGCGCGTGCGATCAAGGTCGAGAGGAGCGCCCCGGTCGCGGGCTGCTCTGCGAGGAAGGCGTCGTGGCCGATCTCGCTCGAGAGCACGAGGTGGTCGCCCGGCACGCCGCGGGAACGCAGGGCGCGGTGGAGCTCTGCGACGTCCTCGGGCGGGAAGAGCCAGTCGCCCTCGATGCCGATCAGGTCGACGCGGCTGCCATCGCGCACTGCGCCGTCCCACTGGAACGCGGCCATCGCGCGCGAGAGGGCGAGGTAGCTCGTGGCGCTGAAGCGACGCGCCAGGCGGTCGCCATGGTGGTCGAGCCACGTCTCGAGCGCGAATGTGCGGCTGGTGCCAGGGAGGCTCGCCGCCGTCCTGCCGAAACGCCCCGCGAAGTGGCCGTCCGTGCGGTAGGTGGCCATCGCCACGCTGCGCGCGACGCGCAGCCCGCCGTCGGGATCGCCGCACGCGATGCCGAACTCGAGCGCCTGGTGCTGCGCGTGGCAGAGCGCGACCTGCAGCGCGGGCAGGCGGTCGCTCGCGCCGATCGCCACGACCTGCTGTACCGGCAGATCCGCGCTCCCGGCCCACGAGAGTGCCTGCAGCCCGCCGAGGGACCCGCCCAGGACGAGCCGCAGGCGGCGCACCCCGAGCGAGCGCAGGAGCGCTTTCTGTGCCGCCACCATGTCCTGCACGAAGATCCTCGGGAAGGGAGCGCCGTCCTCGCCGAGCCCCGCGGCGTCCGGCCCGCTGCTGCCGTAGCAGCCGCCGAGCACGTTGCTCGCGATGACGTAGCGCCGCCGCGTGTCGATCGCGCAGCCCGGTCCCACGATGCCGTCCCACCAACCCGGCCGCCCGTCCGCGGCGGCGACGTGGGCATCGCCCGTCAGGGCGTGGCAGACGAGCACGGCCTCCTCGGAGGGTGTGCCCCACGACTCGTAGGAGATCCTCGGCGCGCGCAGGGTACCCCCCGCCTGAAGCGGGAGGTCCCCGATGCGCACGGAAGGCATCAGCGGGCAGCGGCGAGGGCCTGGGCCAGGTCCTCCTGCAGGTCCTCGGCGTCTTCGAGCCCGATCGACAGGCGCACGAGGTCGTCCGGCACGCCGGCTTGCGCGCGCGCTTCCGGAGTGAGCTGCTGGTGGGTCGTGGTCGCCGGGTGGATGACGAGCGAGCGCGCATCGCCGACGTTCGCGACGTGCGTGAAGAGCTCAAGCGCGTCGATGAAGCGCGGTCCCGCAGTGGCGCCGCCGCGTAGGCCGAACGTGATGATGCCGCCGTTGCCGTGCGAGAGGTAGCGCCTGGCGTTTTGGTGCTGCGGGTGCGAGGGCAGGCCGGGATAGTTGACCCAGGCGACGTCCGGCTGGCTGGAGAGCCATGTCGCGACCCTTAGCGCCGTGGCGGAGAGCCGCTCGACGCGCAGCGCCAGCGTCTCGAGACCGGTGAGGAGCAGGTGGGCGTCCGCGGGGCTGAGGCACATTCCGAGGTCGCGCAGCAGCTGGACGCGGGCCTTCACGATGTAGGCCGCCGCACCGAAGGTCGGGGCGTAGGTGACGCCGTGGTAGGTCGGGTCGGGCTCCGTGAACTCCGGGAAGAGCCCGTTCGACCAGTCGAAGTGGCCGCCGTCGACGATCACGCCGGCGATCACCTGGCCGTGCCCGCCGATGAACTTCGTCGCGGAGTGGATGACGATGTCGGCGCCGTGCTCGATCGGACGGCAGAGGTAAGGGGTCGCGAACGTGTTGTCGATGAGCAGCGGGACACCATGCTGGTGCGCGACGTCGGCGATCGCGCGGATGTCGGGGACATCGAGGCGCGGGTTGCCGATCGTCTCGAGGTACACGGCGCGGGTCGTGCTGTCGATCGCCTCGGCGATCGCGTCGGCCGTCGCGTCGGCTGCGAGGCGGACGTCGATGCCCAGTCGGGCGAAGGTGGCCTTCAGGAGGTTGTAGGTGCCGCCATAGAGGTTCGGGGAGGACACGACGGTGTCGCCCTTGCGGCAGATGTTCAGGAGGGCCATCGTGATGGCAGCCTGCCCCGAGGAGGTCGCGAGGGCGCCGACGCCGCCCTCGAGGGCCGCGATGCGCTCCTCGAACGCGCCCGTCGTCGGGTTCATGATGCGGGTGTAGATGTTGCCGACCTCTTCAAGGGCGAACAGGCGCGCCGCGTGGGCGGTGTCGCGGAAGGCGTAGGCGGTCGTGCGGTAGAGCGGAACGCCGACGGCACCCGTGGTCGGGTCGGGGGACTGTCCCGCGTGGACGGCGATGGTGTGGAAGCGCTGCGGCATTGCGGGTTCTCCTTTCGTGCTCGGGAACGAAAAAACGCGCCCCGAGGGCGCATTCGTTTCGCATACCCTCTTATCTCTCAGCCCCTGCGGGCTGCAGGAATTGGCACCTTCGACGCACCATGCGCGCCGGGTTGCCGGGTTTCATCGGGCCAGTCCCTCCACCTCTCGCGATAACGGGAACGATATGTTGTTTTTGGATCGGTTCAGGACCGGTTCGGCGCTCCCCCCTCGGGCTGGTATTGGCGACATTATGGCTGGGAGGCCCGGCGCGCGTCAAGAGGATTCCGGTCTCCCGCGAGGAGGGGGCCGGTGCAGGGTTTGCGCAGGTGCGCGCAGAAGGGCATTTCCACAGCAAGAGATCGACGGCGTCCGCGCCGCGGCATGCCCCCGGTCGTCGGACGCTTTCGGAAGGGAACGGACTGCCATGTACCTGGAACAGACCGAGCCGCTCGCGCCCGAGGAGATCCTGCAGGAGCTGCAGGCGCTCGTCGAAGGCGATCCGGACGGCATCGCGTGCCTTGCGAACGCGGCCGCGCTACTCTCGTTGCACGTGCCGCGGATCAACTGGGTCGGATTCTACCTGCAGCGCGGGCGGGACCTCGTACTCGGCCCGTTCCAGGGCAAGCCGGCCTGCACCCGGATCGGTCCGGGCCGCGGCGTCTGCGGAGCATCCTTCGCCAGGGGCGAGACGATCGTGGTGGACGACGTGCTCACCTTCCCGGACCACATCGCCTGCGACGCGGCGTCGCGCTCCGAGATCGTCGTGCCGCTCGTGGTGCGCAGCCAGCCGATCGGCGTTCTTGACTGCGACGCGCCGGTCCCGGCACGCTTCGGCGCCGAGGAGCGCCTGCTCTTCGAGGGAGCGGCCCGGATCGTGGGCGCCTGGCTCGAGGCAGCCGAAGCGAGCGTCTAGGATGGCCGAGTACGTCCACCTGCACCTGCACAGCGAGATGAGCCTCCTCGACGGGATGAGCCGCATCTCGCGCATCCCGGAGCGCATCCGCGAGCTCGGGATGGACACCTGCGCGCTCACGGACCACGGGGTTCTCTACGGCGCCGTGGACTTCGACGAGGCGTGCCGGGCCGAGGGCGTGCGGCCCATCCTCGGCGTCGAGGCCTACATGGCGCCCCGCGGCCTCGCGGACAAGGAAGCGGGGCGCGACGACCGCAACTACCACATGCTGCTCCTCGCCGAGAACGACGCGGGGTGGCACAACCTCGTGCGCCTGATGAGCGTCGCCTCGCTCGAGGGCTTCTACCACCGGCCGCGCATCGACAAGCAGCTGCTCGCCCGCCATAGCGGCGGGCTCTTCGGCTCCTCCGGCTGCCTGCAGGGGGAGGTGCCGAGCCTGCTGCGCCAGGGGCAGGTCGAGGCGGCACGCGCCGCGCTCGCGCAGTACGTGGAGATCTTCGGCCGCGACCGTTTCCTCATCGAGATCTGGGACCACGACCTGCCCGAGCAGCGCCCCGTCGTGCGCCAGCTGCTCGCGTTCGCGCGCGAGTTCTCCCTGCGCACCGTCGCGACGCAGGATGCACACTACCTGCGCCGCGAGGACGCGGCGGCGCACGATGTGCTGCTCGCCATCCAGACGGGCAAGTCGATCGACGATCCGACGCGCCTTCGCTATCCGAACGACGAGTTCTACGTCAAGTCGCCCGCAGAGATGGCCGAGCGCTTCCGCGAGGTGCCCGAGGCGCTCTCGAACACCCTCTTCGTCGGCGAGGCATGCAACGTCACCCTGCAGCGCGGGAAGACCCTCTTGCCGCACTTCGACGTCCCGGGCGGAGAGGGCGTCGACGCGCACCTTCGGGGGATCTGCCTCCAGCGGCTGCCGGGGCGCTACCCGCAGGGCGGCGAGGAGGTGCGCGCGCGCCTCGACTACGAACTCTCGGTGATCGCGAAGATGGGCTATTCCGGCTACTTCCTGATCGTCATGGACTTCGTCGACTTCGCGCGCAGCGCCGGCATCGCCGTCGGGCCGGGGCGCGGCTCCGCCGCGGGATCGCTCGTCGCCTACATCCTCGGCATCACGGACGTCGACCCCCTGCGCTACAATCTCCTCTTCGAGCGCTTTCTGAACCCCGAGCGCGTGACGATGCCCGACATGGACATCGACTTCGACTACCAGCGACGCCACGAGGTGATCGAGTACGTCCGCAGGCGCTACGGCGAGAACCACGTGGCCCAGATCATCACGTTCGGCACGATGGCGGCCCGTGCCGCGATCCGCGACGTCGGGCGCGCGCTGAACTGGCCGTACGCGGACGTCGACCGGCTGGCGAAGCTCGTGCCGGCGGAGCTCGGCATCACGCTCGAACGGGCGCTCGAAGGCGGGGATCTCGCCCAGGCCTACCGCTCCGACCCACGCGCCAAGGAACTGATCGACTTCGCGCGCCAGCTCGAGGGAGCTCCGCGCCACGCGTCCGTCCACGCCGCGGGCGTCGTGATCGCGCCGCAGCCCGTCGAGGAGCTCGTGCCGCTGCAGCGCATGCAGGACGGCTCGGTCGTGACCCAGTTCCCGATGACCACGCTCGAGGAGCTCGGTCTGCTGAAGATGGACTTCCTCGGGCTGCGCACCCTGACGATCGTCGACGAAGCGCGGCGGCTTGCGGAGGAGGAGGGGACGCGGGTGCCGCCGCTGCCAGACCTCCCGCCGGAAGACCCGCAGACCTTCGCGATGCTCAGCGCGGGCGACACCTGGGGCGTCTTCCAACTCGAGTCCTCCGGCATGCAGGATATGTTGCGCGAGCTGCGGCCGAGCCACGTCGAAGACATCATCGCTGCGGTCAGCCTCTACCGCCCGGGCCCGATGGAGAACATCCCGATGTTCATCGAGGCCAAGCACAGCGGGGCGCCGCATTACCTGCACCCGGACCTCGAGCCGATCCTGAAGGACACCTACGGCGTCATCGTCTACCAGGAGCAGGTGATGCAGGTCGCGGCCCGCATGGCGGGCTACAGCCTGGGCGAAGCGGACCTCTTGCGCCGCGCGGTGGGCAAGAAAAAGCGCGACCTCCTCGAGTCCGAACAGAT
>JAJYTV010000084.1 GCA_021792885.1 Bacillota bacterium | reverse complement strand
GGGCGTCGAGCTGGCGCTGCCCTGGATCGAGCGCCTGAAGTCCGGCCACGCGGCGCCCGTCGGGGAGCGCGTCGCGGTGATCGGCGGGGGCAACACAGCGATCGACGCGGCCCGCGAGGCGCTGCGCCTCGGTGCGCGCGACGTCACGATCATCTACCGGCGCACCGCGGCGGAGATGCCGGCCTACCCCTTCGAGGTGGAGGAGGCGCAGGAGGAGGGAGTGCGCTTCCTCTGGCTGACGCTGCCGGTCGCGTTCCTCGGAGCGCACCGCCTGGAAGGGATCGCCTGCCGCTACGCGCGGCTCTCGCAGCCGGACGCCACAGGGCGCCGGAGCCCGGAGCCGCTCGAGGGCACGGACTTCGTCTTCCCTTGCGACACGGCGATCAGCGCGATCGGCCAGAGCCCGCGGCGGGCACTCGCAGACTGGATTCCCGGCCTGCGCTTTGCGGGCGGGCGCATCGCCGCGGACGAGGCGACCGGCTGCACGGACAATCCCCGCTACTACACGGGCGGCGACGCCGTGAACGGCGGCGCGACGGCCGTGCAGGCCGTCGGGGATGGCAAGCGCGCCGCGCGGGCGATCGCGGCGGCGCTGCGGGAGAGGGGGGAGAGGCGATGATCGAGGTGCGCTGGCACGGCCGCGGCGGGCAGGGGGCGAAGACGGCCTCCCAGGTGCTCGCGGTCGCGTACCTGAAGGAAGGGAAGGCGGTGCAGGCCTTCCCGGAGTACGGGCCGGAGCGCAGCGGGGCACCGATGCTCGCCTATACCCGCGTCGACGAGCGCAAGATCCGCCGGCGCAGCGCGGTCACCGAGCCAGACGTCGTCGTGGTGCTCGATCCGAGCCTGACGCACGAGGTCGCGATCACGAGCGGCTTGCGCGCGGACGGGCACCTCCTGCTCAACATCGAGGACCCCGGCGAGGCCGGGGAGGCGGTCGCGGCGTACCCGGGGGACGTCCTGCCCGTGGCGGCCGACCGGCTGGCACGGGCCGCGGGCACGCGCTTTCCGAACGTCGTGCTGCTCGGGGCGCTCGCCGGATGGCTCGGCTCGCCGACGTTCGGCCACCTCGCGGAAGCGCTCGACGAGGTGATGGCGGGACTTCCGCCCGCGGCGCGCGAGGCGTCGCGCGAGGCGATGCGCGCCGGCTACGCGGCGGGAGAGCGGGGGATGCACCATGGCGAGTAGTCAGAGGGCCCCGATGCGGGCCGGGGGCACGGTGCTGCCGGGGGATGTGGCGCGCCCGCGCACCGGAGGGTGGCGGACCGGCACGCGGCCGGCCGTCGACCTCAGCCGCTGCGTCGACTGCCTCGTCTGCTGGATCCACTGCCCGGACACCGCCGTGCGCCAGCGCGGTGCGGTCTTCCAGGGCTTCGATTTCGACCTGTGCAAGGGCTGCGCCATCTGCGCGGAGGTCTGCCCGACCGGCGCGATCCGGATGGTGTCAGAGGAGACGCCGCTCGATCCGGGCGGCGTGCTGCCAGGAACGGGGGTGCTCGCAGATGGCCAAGGTTGAGCTCGCGCTGCAGGTTCTCACGGGCGCGGAGGCGACGGCCCACGCGATGCGGCAGATCCAGCCGGACGTCGTGCCGGTCTACCCGATCACGCCGCAGACCCCGATCATCCAGACGTTCAGCCGCTTCGTCGCCGACGGCAAGGCCGACACCGTGATCGTGCAGGTGGAGTCCGAGCACTCCGCGATGAGCGCCGCCGTCGGCTCCGCCCTCGCCGGGGCGCGCACGATGACGGCGACCGCCTCGCAGGGCCTCGCGTTGATGGTCGAGGTGATCTACATCGCTGCAGGTTTGCGCGCTCCGATCGTGATCGCGGTCGGCAACCGAGCGCTGTCCGCGCCGATCAACATCCACGGCGACCATTCCGACGGGATGCTCGCGCGCGACAGCGGCGCGGTGCAGATCTACGCGCAGGATGCCCAGGAGGCGTACGACCTCATGGTGATGGCGCCGCGCATCGCGGAGCACCCGGACGTGATGCTGCCGGTGATGGTCGGCCAGGACGGCTTCCAGGTCACCCACTCCGCGGAGGGGGTGGCGCTCCTGCCGGATCCCGACGTCCGGGACTTCGTCGGTCCCTACGAGATCCCGAACCCCCTGCTCGGCGGCGGGGCCTCGAGCCACGGCACCTTCGCGATGCCGGATTCGTACTTCGAACTGCGCCACCAGCTGGTGCAGGCGACCGAGGCGGCCGAGGCGGTCTACGCCGAGGTCGCGCAGGACTACCGGCGCCGCTTCGGGCGCGACCTTCCCCAGATCGACGCGTACCGCATGGAGGACGCCGAGCGGGCGATCCTCCTGATCGGGTCCGCCGCCGGCACGGCGAAGGAGGTCGTCGACGACCTGCGGGCGGAGGGCGAGCGGGTCGGCCTCGTCGCTCTGCGGCTCTACCGCCCGTTCCCGCACGCTGCGCTGCGCGCCGCGCTCGCGGGCGCGCGCCGCGTCGCGGTGCTCGACCGGGCGGTCTCGCCCGGCGCCTACCCGCCGCTCTACAGCGACGCCCTGGGCGCGCTGCAGGGCAGCGCGACGACGCTGCAGAGCTACGTCTACGGGCTCGGCGGCCGGGACCTCTCGCAGAGGGCGGTGCGCCGCGCGTTCGCGGAACTTGCGCTTCCGGCGGCGGACCGGATCGGATACCTCGGCCTGGGAGGGGAGGATGGCGATGGCGAGCCTTAAGACGATCGCGCTACGCGAGGAGGAGCACCAGGGGCTGAGCGGCGGGCACTCGCTCTGCGCGGGCTGCGGCATCCCGCCGATCGTGCGCACCGTGCTCGGGTCGATCCCCGGGCCGAAGGTCGCGATCAGCGCGACGGGCTGCCTCGAGGTGGCGACGACGCGCTATCCCTTCACCGCCTGGGGCGTGCCCTGGATCCACGTCGCCTTCGAGAACGCGGCCGCCGTGGCGAGCGGGGCCGAGGCGGCGTTCCGGGCGCTCTCGCGCCGCGGCAAGCTGTCCGAGGAGCCGGTGACGTTCGTCGTCTTCGCCGGCGACGGCGGCACCTACGACATCGGCCTGCAGGCGCTCTCGGGCGCGCTCGAGCGGGGGCACCGCCTGCTCTACGTCTGCTACAACAACGAGGCCTACATGAACACGGGCATCCAGCGCAGCGGCGCGACGCCCTACGCGGCGAACACGACGACGAGCCCGGTCGGCAGCCTCGGCAAGGGCAAGGCCGAGCGGCGCAAGGACATGACGGCGATCGTCGTCGCGCACCACATCCCCTACGCCGCCCAGGCGGCGACCTCGCACTGGCAGGACCTGAGCCGCAAGGTGGAGCGCGCCGCGCAGGCAAGCGGCCCCTCGTTCCTGAACGTGCTCGCGACCTGCCCGCCGGGCTGGGGCCATGAGGCGAAGGACAGCGTACGGCTCGCGCGGATCGCCGTGGAGACGCACTACTGGCCGCTCTTCGAGGTGGTCGAGGGGCACTACCGGATCACCCACCGGCCGCTGCAGCAGCGGCCGCTCGAGGAGTGGCTGAACCTCCAAAAGCGCTTTTCCCACCTGCACGGGGAGCGCGGCGCGGACCTGGTCGTGCGTCTGCAGGAGGAGCTCGACGACTCCTGGGCGCAGCTTGTGCAGCGCGATGCGTCCGACGCGGACTGGTTTCGCGCGCTCGAGGAGGCCGAAGCCTGAGGCGCGGGCCACGAAAGCGACATAAGATGGGGCGCAACCGTTCCTCAGGAGGAATGCCCAGTGCGCCCCGAGAGCGATTTCACTCCTCCCAGCGCGTTCTGTCCGCACCCCGGTCGCTGGACAGCAATCGACGGCGAGTCGAGCGAGCGCGAGGTGACAGAACTCGTGGCGGCCCTGGTGCGGGCGCTGCAGCCGGACTACGCCGTCGAGACGGGGACGGCCTTCGGGCACACCGCCGAGGCGATCGGCGTCGCGCTGCGACGCAACGGGCACGGCCGCCTCGTCACGATCGAGATGGACGAGACGCGGGCGGCGGAGGCCGAGGAGCGCTGCGCGCAGCTGCCCGTGAAGGTGCTGCGCCGGCGCTCCCTCGACTTCGTGCCGGAGGCGCCGATCCAATTCGCCTGGCTCGACTCCGGAATCCTCGACCGCGACCGGGAACTGCGCCGCTTCTTGCCCTGGATGGCGGCGGGCACCGTCGTGGCGGTGCACGACACGGGACCCCAGCACCCCGTGCACGCGCGGTTGCAGGAGTTCTTGCGCGAGGGGCTCGTGCGGGCCGTGCGCCTGCGCACCCCGCGCGGAGTGACGATCCTCGAGGTGGTCGCCGACGGCATCCACAGCGCCCTCTAAGCGGAAGGCGGCCGGGCAGCCCGGCCGCCTTGGCGGTGTCGGCACCTCCCTCGACGCGGGGAAGCTGCATTTTCACACGGCGGAGCAGGGAATGGGGCGGCCCTGGACCGAAGTTCTCCCCGTACGTCAGGAGGGATTGGCGATGCGGCTTGGCACGTGGCGCGCGGACGATGGACTGCGCGTCGTCGCGCTGGTGGGTGACGGGTGGCTCGACGTGGCTGAGGTGCTTTCGGGCGATCCGCGGGGCCGCGACCTGGCGGCGTTGATCGGAGATTGGGACGAGCTCGGCCCGCGTCTGCAGCGGGCGGCGGAGCGCGCACAGGCGGGGGAGATCGCGCTGCGGGCGGCGGACGAGAAGAGGCTGGCGCCGCCGGTTCCGAGCCCCCGCCGGATCCTCTGCATCGGACACAACTACCACGCCCACGTCGTGGAGCGCAAGGCGCCGGTGCCAAAGGCCCCGGAGGTGTTCCTGCGCATCGCTTCGACGCTGCGGGGACCGCGCGACCCGATCCTCCTGCCGCGCGAGACGGAAGAGGTCGACTACGAGGCGGAGCTCTGCGTCGTGATCGGCAAGGGCGGGCGGCGCATCGCAAAGGAGGACGCGCTCGCCGCGGTGTTCGGCTGGACCGTGCTGAACGACGTCTCGGTGCGGCCGTACCAGGCCCGCGGCCAGCAGTGGACGCCGGGCAAGAACTTCGAGGGCACGGCGCCGTGCGGGCCGTACGTCGTGACGGCGGACGAGCTGCCCGACCCGCAGGCGCTCGAGGTCAGCTGCGTCGTCTCCGGGGAGGAGCTGCAGCACGGACGCACGGAGGACATGATCTTCGATGTCGCGACGCTGATCGCCGACGTCTCCGTCTTCACGCACCTGCAGGCGGGCGACCTCATCGCCACCGGCACGCCGCCGGGCGTCGGGATGGCGCGCAATCCCCAGCGCTGGCTGCGCCCGGGAGATGTCGTCGTCAGCGCCGTCTCGGGAGTCGGGGCGACCGAGAATGTCTGCGTCGCCGACTGAGCCAAGCCCCCCGGAGGAACTTCGCGTTGCGCTGCAGCGGACGTTCGGCGCCCGCTGCCGCGTCGATGCGGTGGCGCGGCGCCTCTACGGCTACGATGCGATGGGCACCGCGTTTGCGGTGCCCTCTGCCGTCGTGCAGGTGGAGTCGGCGGAGGAGGCCGCGGCGCTTGTGGGGATCGTCGCAGCGCACGGCGGCCGTCTCGTCGCCCGCGGCTCCGGTACGGGGCTCTCGGGCGGATCGGTGCCGCTCGAGGGCGCGGTGGTCGTCTCGTTCGAGCGCATGCGCGCGGCATGGAACCTCGATCTGGACGAGCGCACGATCTGCGTCGGACCCGGCGTCGTGAACGGCAGCCTAGGCACCACACTCGCGCCGCACGGCCTCTTCTACCCGCCGGACCCGGCGAGCTACCAGGTCTCTTCGATCGGCGGCAACGTCGCCGAGAACGCGGGGGGGCCGCATGCCGTGAAGTACGGGGTCACGGGACACCACGTGCAGGGCCTCGAGGTGGTGGCCGCGGACGGGCAGCGCGGCTGGCTCTTCGCCGGCGCGGTGCAGCCCGGAGCCGACCTCGTCGCGCTCCTGACCGGCTCCGAGGGGACGCTCGGGCTCGTCACGGCGGCCAAGCTGACGCTCGGGCTGCGCCCGCAGGAGGTCGCGACGCTCCTCCTGAGCTTCCGCGACATGGAAGAGGCCACGGACTACGTCTCGCTCGCGATCGCGCGGGGCCTCGTGCCGGCGACCTTGGAGTTCATGGACCGCCCGACGATCGAGGCGGTCGAGGAGTGGGGCGTTGCGCGCTACCCGCAGGGCGCCGGCGGCGTCCTGCTGCTCGAGGTCGACGGAACGCCGCAGGAGGTGGCGCAGGGCGTGCGCCTCGCGCGGGAGCTCGCGGCGCAGGCGGGCGCGCTCTGTGTCGAGACCGCCCAGGACCCCGCGGCCCGCGAGGCGCTCTGGCACGGGCGGCGCGGCTCCTACGCCGCGGTGGCCCGCCACGGGCGGCGCCTCTTCACCCAGGACGTGACGGTGCCGCGGGCGCGGCTCACGGAGATGCTGCAGGAGGTCTCGCGCATCGCTGAGCACCACCGGCTGCGCGTCGCGGCCGTCGGCCACGCGGGCGACGGCAACCTGCACCCCGACTTCCCCTACGATCCCGACGATCCAGAGGAGAGCGCGCGGGTGCACGCGGCGAATGCGGAGGTGATGGCGGCCTGCGTGCGCCTGGGCGGCTCAATCACCGGCGAGCACGGCATCGGCCTCGAGAAGCTCCAGCACCTGCAGGTCATGTACGGAGCGGCGGAACTCGGGCTGATGGCCGCGGTGCGCCATGCGCTCGACCCGCAGGGCCTTCTGAACCCGGGCAAGGCGGTGCCGCTCGCTGCGCGCGAGAAGCCGCAGGCGGCGCCGCGGGAGATCCCCTCCCCGCGCAGCGCGGAGGAACTGCAGGCGGCCGTGCTCGCGGCGCGGGCGGCCGGACGGCCGCTGCGCGCATCCCTCTCGGGACTGCGGGGCGCCTTGGTCGACGCGGAGAACCTGACGGCGGAAGTGGGGGCAGGGGAGCCCCTCGCGTCGCTCGCGCAGGCGCTCGGGGAGACGGGACTCGCGTTCCTGCCCTCCCCCCTGTGCGCGGCGCAGCTCGGGGAGGCCCTCCTGCACAACGATTACGGGCCGGAACACCTGGGAGCCGGGACGCTGAGAAGCCACCTCCTCGCGGTCACGTTCGTGACCGGCGCGGGGGAACTCGTGCGGATCGGCCGGGGCGTCGTGAAGAACGTCGCGGGCTACGACCTCTTCCGTCTCCTGATCGGCAGCCGCGGACGTCTCGCGCTGCCTGCCTCCCTGACCCTGCGCCTCTTGCCGCGCCGGCCCCTTTCCTGGTGGCAGCGCACGGGCGACCTCGCGGCGTGCAGCGCCGAGGCCTCGACTGCGCAGGCGCTCTTCGCCCT
>JAJYTV010000083.1 GCA_021792885.1 Bacillota bacterium | reverse complement strand
TCTCTGTCGCAGCGGGCATCGCGGCCCTCACGTCCGCGTTCCCCGCCCTGCTGCCCTGGACGGTGCCGCTCTGCCTCCTGCTGCTCGCGATCGTCACATTCCTGAACCTGCGGGGTGTCGGGGAGAGCGCACGCGCATTCCTCTTCCCCACGATGCTCTTCATCGTCGGGCTCCTCGCTGCGCTCGCCTTCGGCCTCCTGCGCCCACTCGCCCACCACGCCGCGGGCGCCTTGCCCCCGATGGCCGCACCGATCGGGGCGCTTTTGCTCTTGCGGGCGTTCGCGGCCGGATGCACCGCCCTCACCGGCGTCGAGGCGATCGCGAACGGGGTGCCGCTCTTCCGCCCGCCGCGTGTCGTGCGCGCGAAACGCACCGAGTGGCTGCTCGGCGGCATCCTCGCGGCCATGCTGCTCGGCGTCGCCCTGCTCGCGATCCGCTTCGGCGTACAGCCCGGCGGGCAGGAGACGCTGCTCAGCCGGGTCCTGACCGCGGCCGTCGGGCGCGGCTGGGCCTACTACGTCGTCTCCATCGCGACGACGGCGGTCCTCGGCCTCGCCGCCAACACCTCCTTCGGCGGGCTGCCGCTGCTCGCGAGCGTCCTCGCCCGCGACCACTACATGCCGCACGTGTTCTCCCTGCGGGGCGACCGTCTCGTCTTCGAGTCCGGCATCTGGGTGCTCGCCACGGCTGCGGCGCTCTTGCTCCTCGCGGTGCAGGGAAATCCGCAGGCGCTCGTACCGATGTTCGCGATCGGGGTCTTCACCGGCTTCACGCTCTCGCAGACCGGCATGGTCGTGCACTGGTGGCGCAAGCGGCCGCGCGGCTGGGTATGGCGCGCGGGACTGAACGCCCTCGGCGCAGCGGCCACGGCGGTCGCAACGCTGCTCTTCGTCCTGACGAAGTTCCTCGAAGGCGCGTGGCTCGTCGTGCTCGCGATCCCGGTTCTGATGCTGCTCTTCCGCTGGACCCGGCGCTATTACGCCCGGGTCGACACGGTCCTCGCGCCGGGCGCCCTTCCGCCGCCCGTGGTGCCGAGGCCGCGCCCGACGGTCGTGGTGCCGATCCGCCCGCGCCTCTCCACCCTGACACGCCGCGCGCTGCAGCACGCGCTCGCGCTGAGCGACGACGTGATCGCCGTGGCCGTCGTCTTCGAACCGGAGGACGACGCCGCGCGGCAGGAGCTCGAGGCCGCATGGGAGCAGTGGGCGCCGCCGGTGCGGCTCGTCACCCTGCAATCGCAGTACCATTCGGTCGTGCGTCCTTTGGTGCGCTTCATCAATTCGCTCGAGCGCAAGGCGGGCGAGCGCCTGTTCGTCCTGATCCCCGAGATGGTGCCGACGGGCCGGCTGACAGGTCTCTTGCACAACCGGATGGGCAGCCTGCTCGCGGCCGCCCTGCGCCGGCGCACCGACGTCGTGATCGGCATGGTGCCGATGCATCTCGAGGAGGACCAGCGGGGGGACAGCCCGTGAGTGGAGAAGCGGCGAGGCCATGTGCGGGTGCAGCATCCCGCCTAAGTCCTTCATGCTTCGCACGGCGCGGCGCAGCGGAATCCGCCCTGCAGCGCTCGGTATTTGCAGAGCGCGGCGTTTGCTAGGCTAGGGAAAGGGAAAACCGTTCCATCGCACGCGGCTGACGCGGTCAAGGACCAATGTGGGAGAGAGGTGATGCCGCGTGGGCGAACCATTCTCCGGCGATGACGGGCCGGTGCTGAGCGCGCGGTATCTGGACAGGCCCGGCGAACCCGCGCTGTACGTCCGCGTGGTGCATCCCCGCACCACGCGCGAGCGCCTGCTCTTCGTCCATGCCTCTACGGTCCACTCCGAATACTACCTGCCGCTTGCGTTGCAACTCGCCCGGCACGGCATCGAGACGTGGCTTCCCGATCTGCGAGGGCACGGACACTCCGCCGGGCAGCGGGGCCACACGCGCGCATGGCATGAACCGGTTGGCGATGTCCTCGCCGCGTGGCAGGCCATGCAGGCGGATCCGGCGCCAAGCGTCCTGATCGGCGGCGAAAGCTACGGCGCACTGCTCGCCTACGAGGCGGTCCGCTTGGGCGCAGCCAGTCCCAGTGGCGCCATCTTCCTCTCTCCGGCATTCGGCCTGCACTACCACCCGTCTCCCACGGTGTACAGACTGCTGACACGCTGGATCTGGCCGGTCGGTGGCCAGTTCCGGCCACTTCGACGCCTGCCCGTGGAGGGAGTCACGCAAAACCCTGCGCTGCGCAACCTCATCGAGCGTGACCGTTTGTGCAATCGCCACTACACTCTCGGCTTTCTCCTTCACTTGATGGAAGCCCAGCGTGCGGTGCCCAAGCCGGACCGGGAATGGGACATCCCGACGTTGATCCTCCTGAGCGAGAAGGATCCGATCACCGACAATGAGGTCACGCGCGCCGTGTTCGACGGAAATCCTGCCGTGTCGCTGCAGCTGCAGGGCAGTGCGCTGCATAGCCTCGTCGCGGACCAGCCTGTCTGGGCCGCCGAATCGATGGCGGACTGGATCAGCAGTCCACGCCTTCGACGCCGCATAGACCATTAGGAGGCCCGCCGACCGCAAAGGAACGCCCTAGCGGACCCGGGAGCTCGTGGGATCTGCGCACTCCAATTCCGAACAACGCGCACCCCCCGAATCACTCCGGGGGGTGCGCCTTGCGATGCAACTGTCAAGTTTGGTGGGCGATGAGGGACTCGAACCCCCGACCTCATGCATGTCAAGCATGCGCTCTAACCAGCTGAGCTAACCGCCCAAACCTCTGGAGGCGACGCCCGGATTCGAACCGGGGGTAAAGGATTTGCAGTCCTCTGCCTTACCACTTGGCTACGTCGCCGAATTGGAGCGGAAGACGGGATTCGAACCCGCGACCTTCGCCTTGGCAAGGCGACGCTCTACCACTGAGCCACTTCCGCAAACCTGGTGCCGCAGGAGGGAATCGAACCCCCGACACGAGGATTTTCAGTCCTCTGCTCTACCGACTGAGCTACCGCGGCATAATGCAATGGCGGAGGCGACGGGAATCGAACCCGCGATCTTGTGCGTGACAGGCACATATGTTAACCACTACACCACGCCTCCGAAACCTCTCTGGTGGGCGAAACAGGGCTCGAACCTGTGACCCCCTCCTTGTAAGGGAGGTGCTCTACCACTGAGCTATTCGCCCAGATGCCCACCCGAGCGCCAGCACATTATAGCATGGGGTCTTGGTCGCGTAAAGCCGAGTTCTGCGGGTCGCAGCGGCGTGGTCGCCGTGCGCAGCGCAGGGTCAGAATGTGATCAACCGTGCACTCGACGCTTTCGTTGTGCATAATAGAGCAAACATCCTGCTATGTGAATGTCCGGCCTGCAGAACCTGTATCCTTCCCCACATGCGCGAAAACTCAACTGGAAGGACGTGGAGGATTGCCGGCGTGCGGCGTCCCAGAAACGGTATGATGAAATTAGCACTTTTTGTCGATGGAGCGAACCTCTTTTACGCCCAACGAAAGCTTGGTTGGCACATCGACTACCGGCGGCTCTATGACTACCTCTCCCAGGACTACCACGTGTACAACGCCTTCTACTACACCTCGGTCCCGACTCCCGTAGACCCGAGCCTGGAAGGGTTTTTGCGCGCCCTCACCGCAATGGGATACACCGTCCGGCGCAAGCCGCTGAAGGAGATCGTGGACCAGGAGACCGGCAACACCTTCCGGAAGGCGAACCTGGACATCGAACTCGTCATCGACGCGTTCAACACGGCCGATCTCTATGACGTCGCGATCCTCTGCACCGGAGACGGGGATTTCGAGCGCGCGGTCGAGCTCCTGCGCTCCCGCGGCAAGCGGATCATCGGCGTCGGCTCACGGGAGATGGCGGCCTATGACCTCATCAACGCCGTGGACCGCTACATCTTCCTCGAGGATCTGCGCGAGACCGTCGGCAAGGCACCTGTCGCGCCGCCCGTCGTGGCGGAGCGCCCGAGCGGCGAGCGTGAGCTACCCAAGCCCGCCGAGCCCGAGCGCAGCCTGCCCGTCGCCGATCGACCGCTCCCAGGTTTCAGTCTGGTTGCCGGAGCGAACAACGAGGTAGACCCGGCCGGAGGCGAATGAAGGAGCCGCCCACGGTGCGACCTGTACGCCTTCCGGCGGTGCCAGGAGGTCGCCCTGCTGGCCTGCGCCGAGTCCCTTGGTGCGCACGACGTAGACGAGCGTCCTGCCGTCTCGTTGCACCAGCATGGCGAGCCACTGGCCGTTCCCCGAGAAGGACGCCGGGCCGAGCACCTGCGCGCCGGACGGCAGCGGCAGGTCCTTCGGCGTCGACGCGGCGCCGCCAAAGAGCAAGAGCTTCGGTGGGGCTCCCGGGGCGGCCGACAGCAGGAGCGCCTCCCCGCCGGCACCGACGGCGAGTGCGTCCGTGCCTGGCAGCGTCGCACGCACGGCGTAGGTGCTCGGGTCGATCACGAGCAGCTGCCCCTGCCGGTTCTCCGCGAGGACGGCCCGTGGGCTCGCGCCGACGAGGCCAGTGATGCCGAGTTCCGCGAAGTTCGCCAAGGGCTGCGATCCCTGCGTCGTGAGCTGCCAGACTGAAGCCCCCGGCGCACCCAGCGGCAAGGAGCGGTTCGAGAGATACCAGATGCTCTGCCCGACGGCGACCGGGTCAACGACCCAGATCAGCTGCCAGTCCTTCGCCAGCGTTCCAGAGGCCTGCTGCGCCTCTATTTGCGCCTGGACGGCGCCACGGCTCTCGCTGCCGACGCCGCCGCCGACGAGCAGCTGCGCCCCCTGCCTCGACACGAGCCAAAGGTTCTGGCGCGCGTCCACGAACAGGAAACCGCTGCCGTAGCGTGGCAGGATGCGCTGCCCCTGCGTCGACGTCGCGACGGCCACCGAGGAGGCGCCCTCGCCGTACAAGGCGATGTTCGCACCGCTGAAGCCCATGCGATAGGTCGGGTGCGCGGGCCCGGTGCCGGCAGCCGTACGCTGCAGCACGCTTCCCGCCCCGAGCGGCACGAGGTAGCTTCCCGTCGTCGCGCGGTAGGATCCCTGCGCGACTTCCTTCCAAACATCGGGCGACGCTGCCGGAAGCACCGGTCCGGTCTGCAGGCGGATCATCAGTTCCGCGACCAGGAACGCGGTGAGCAGGAGCGCCGTGATGCGCCGGCCGTTCAAAGGCGCGATCACCTCCCCCCCGATGCTATGGGAGGGGAGGTGACGTGCAGAACAGGATCAGCCGATGCGGTAGGTCAGCCCCAAGGCGCCTTTCGGGTAGCGCCATTCGATGTTGTCGTAGGGGCACCCGATGCGGCACGCCCCACACTCGAGGCAGCCTTCGTAGCGCACCGCGAGGCCTTCCTCGACCCCTTCCCACTCGTAGACGTTCGCGGGGCAGAACGTGAGGCAGGGGCGGCCGTGCGCATTGCCGCACTCCACGCAGTTCTTCGCTTCTTTGACCACCAGATGGGATTCCGTATCGGCCTTAAACTTGACGGTGTAGAGCTTCTCCTCCAGGGTTTCGCGCTTCATCGCACAGCCCTCCAGAATCCGTACAGATCCCGCGCGATGCGGAGCGCCGGGCGCTGCCGCAGCACGCGCCGCAGCGCGGAGCGCTCCTTCTCGCGCTTGGGCACGCCGTCCACCGTGAGCATGTCCCGCGCCACCTCGTTCAAGATCTGCGGGTAGAAATTGAAGAATTGCGGGTTGTGTTCCATGAAGCCCGGCACGCCCCGGTACTGGTGCAGGTCGCGCAGCACGAACCCCGCATCGAGGTGTTCGCGGTAGCGGCGCAGCGTCGCGGCCGAGAAGTCTCCGCGCTCCTTCGCGAACGCGACCGTCTCGCCCGCGAGGCGGCCGGACTCCATCGCGAGGTTCGACCCCTCGCGGTGCAGCACGTTCACGAACTTCGCCGCGTCGCCCGCCAGGAGGAAGCCGTCGCCGTAGACCTGCGGGACCGTGTCGTAGCCGCCCTCCGGAATGAGGTGCGCCGTGTACTCCTCGGCCACGCCGCCCTCGATCAGCGGAGCGACGAAGGGATGCTGCTTGAGATCCTCCAGGAGGTCGTACGGCGTCTTCTTCGTCTTGACGAACTCCGAGAGCAGGCAGCCGACGCCGATCGACAGCGATTCGCGGTTCGTGTAGAGGAACGCTTGGCCGACCATGCCGCCCGTCGCAGCGCCCATCAGCTCCATCACGACGCCCTGGCCGTCCTGGATGTTGAAGCGCTGCTCGACCGTCTCCTTGGGCAGCGAGATGACCTGCTTCACGGCAAGCGCGACCTCGCTGGGCCTCAGTTCGCCGCGCAGGCCCATCTTCTTCGCGAGCAGCGAATTCACACCGTCCGCGACGACGACGACGTCCGCGTACAGTTCCGAGCCGTCGAACGCCTGCACGCCGACCACCTTGCCGTCCTTGCGCACGACGTCCTCGATCGGCATGCCCGGCAGCAGGAACGCGCCCGCCTCCTCGGCTTTGCCCGCGAACCAGCGATCGAAGTTCGCGCGCAGCACGGTGAACGCGTTGTACGGGGGCTCCCCAAGCGCCGGGTCCTTGAACCCGGCGGTGACGGCGGAGCGCTCCGAGAGGAGCGCCATCCGCTGCTCGACGACAGGGCGCTCGAGCGGAGCCTCCTCCCAGAAGTTCGGTACCAGCGTCTCGAGCATCTTGCGGTACAGCACGCCGCCCATCACGTTCTTCGCGCCCGGATATTCTCCGCGTTCGATCAGAACGACCGAAAGCCCCTTGCGGGCCATCGTAAGGGCAGCCGCGCTGCCTGCAGGCCCTGCTCCGACGACGATGGCATCGAACTTCTCCTCGTCCACCGTGGCACCTCCGCATTGTTTCCTGATGATCAGCATAAGCCGCCCCAGTTACCCTGGTCAAAGGGCGGCGCAACCAGCAGGAAACCGGGCAAGGCTGTTTGAACTATACACGCCATGTGCGATCGGCGGAGGAAGGCGGTGTGACCTTTTGATCTCGAACACGAAGCACCATGTGATCCGGTATGTGATCCTCGGCGTCGTCATTGTCGTCGTGATCGTCTGGCTGGCGATGCGTTCGCGCAAGAAGTAGCAAGATTGCACGCAGGGCGCTGCAGCGGCCAAGGCCGCTCCGCAAGCGCCCCGTGTTCGTGCGTTGCGCAGGAGGGCCGCCCCGCAAGTCGCGGGGCGGCCCTCCTCTTGCTCAGCGCACCCGCAGGTGCGTCGCGCCGCGCTCCTGCACGACGCCGATCCTCCGCGGCCGCAGCGCGGTGCGCGCGACCTCCTCGAAGCGCTGCGCGCGCCGCTCGTCGATGGCGACGAGCAGCCCGCCCGAGGTGACGGCGTCGGCCAG
>JAJYTV010000082.1 GCA_021792885.1 Bacillota bacterium | reverse complement strand
GGACGCCGCCTGCGCCGCGCGCTGTGGGTCCCGGGAGCTACCCTCGACGCGGCACGAAATTGCGTTGCTGCTGGGCGACCGCGGCGATGTGGTCCTCCGCGATCCGCTCCGCGGCGACGTTCGTCGCGACACCCTCCGCCTCCGCGCGCCGGAAGACGGCGAGCAGGCGCTCGCCGATCTGCGCGACGCGCTGGAAGGCGCGCTCGCGCTGGTAGCCGCCATCCTCGAACTCGTCCGCGATGTTCACGATCCCGCCGCCGTTGACGATGAAGTCCGGGGCGTAGAGGATACCCTGGGCGCGCAGCGCGTCGGCCATCTCTGGCGTCGCGAGCTGGTTGTTCGCGGAGCCGCAGACGATCTTCGCCTTCAGCCGCCCGAGCGTCTGCGGGTTCAGGATGAGTCCGAGGGCGCAGGGCGAGAAGACGTCGCAGGCGACGTCGTAGATCTCCTCGCTCGGCACGACGACGGCCCCCGTCTCCTCTGCCGCCGCCTTGGCGCGCTCCCCCCGCAGGTCGCAGATCGTGACCTCGGCGCCATCCGCGACGAGCCGGCGCGCGAGGTCGGATCCGACATTGCCGGCGCCCTGGATGGCGATGTGCCGCCCCTTCGGATCCCCGGACCCGTAGACGTGCTGCAGGCAGGCACGGATCGAGGAGTAGGTGCCGAGCGCCGCCGCCTTCGAGGGGTCGCCGCTCTTGTGCGGCCGCCCGACGAGATAGCGCGTCGTGCGTGCCATCACCTCGACGTCCGCTGGCGTCAGGCCGACGTCCTCGCCCGTGTAGATGCGTCCGCCGAGGATCTCGACGAAGCGCCCCGCGGCGCGCAGCAGGAGGTCCGTCTTCTCCTCCGGGTCATTGTAGATCACGCACTTCGAGCCGCCGAAGTCGATGCCGGCGAATGCATTCTTGTAGGTCATGCCGCGCGAGAGGCGAAGCGCGTCCTCGATCGCCTCGTCTTCGCTGCCATAGCGCCAGTTGCGCATGCCCCCGAGGCCCGGACCGAGCGTCGTGTCGTGCAGGGCGATGACCATGCGCAGTCCGGAAGTCTTGTCGTAGTTGAAGATCAGCTGCTCGTGGCCGTGTTCGGCCATGGCGCGGAAGATGTCCATCCTTCTCCTCCTTGCCGATGCGGCGCTTGCATGCGTGCCCCACGAGACAACTATGTGACTTGGCTGCCCGCGATCCGCCCGCTGTCCATGGCGCGCCGCGGGAAAAGCCACGATTCGCCCCCCTTCATGCAAGGCGCCGTCGCCCGGTGGCGACGGCGCCTAGTCGATGCGCTCGAAGATCGCCGCCACTCCCTGCCCCACCCCGACGCAGAGGGTAGCCGCGGCATAACGCGCGTCTGTGTGCCCGAACTCGTGCAGGACCGTGCCGGCGAGCCGCGCGCCCGTCATCCCTAGCGGGTGGCCGATGGCGATCGCGCCGCCGTTCGGATTGACCCGCGCGGGATCGAGGCCGAGCAGCCGGATGCAGGCGACGCTCTGGGAAGCGAAGGCTTCGTTCAGTTCGACGAACCCGAGGTCCGCGAGCGAGAGCCCGGCCCGCGCGAGCGCCTTCTCCAGCGCAGGCACGGGACCGATGCCCATGTAGCGCGGGTCCACTCCCACCTCGGCGGCGGCCACGAGGCGGGCCCGAGGCCGAAGGCCATAGCGGCCTACCGCCTGCGCGGAAGCGAGCAGCACCGCGGCGGCCCCGTCGTTGACGCCCGAGGCGTTTCCGGCGGTCACCGTGCCGTCCGGACGGACGATCGGGCGCAGGCGCGCCAGTGCCTCCGCCGTCGTGTCCGGCCGCGGGTGCTCGTCGGCCGCGACGCGCTCCACCCCGCGCCCCTGCGGGGCATCCACCGGCACGATCTCGCCCTCAAAGCGGCCCGCGGCCGCCGCCTTGGCCCAGCGGCGCTGGCTCTCGAGCGCGAAGGCGTCCTGGTCCTCCCTGCTGATCGCGTAGCGCTCCGCGACGTTCTCGGCCGTCTCCGCCATGCTCTCGAGCGGGAAGCGGTCCGCGAGGCGAGGGTTCGCGAAGCGCCACCCGAGGGTCGTGTCGTAGAGCGGGCGGTCGCCCCGCGGGAAGTCGGTCGTCGGCTTCGGCGTGACAAACGGGGCCCGTGACATCGACTCCACACCGCCGGCGAGGAAGAGGTCCCCCTCGCCGGCGCGGATGCTGCGCGCCGCCGCGATCACTGCGGAGAGGCCGCTCGCGCAGAGGCGGTTCACCGTCATGCCCGGCACGGTCTCCGGCAGACCGGCGAGCAGGAGCGCCATGCGGGCGACGTTGCGGTTGTCCTCCCCTGCCTGGTTCGCCGCCCCGACCACGACGTCGTCCACGCTCTCTGGGGGTACGCCCGGGTTGCGCCTGAGGAGTGCCTGCAGCACGCCCGCCAGAAGGTCATCGGGGCGGACCGAGGAGAGCTTGCCGCCATAGCGCCCGACCGGCGTGCGCACGGCGTCGACGAGGTACGCCTCAGCCATGGAGAGAGACTCCTTCGTAGGTGTAGAAGCCCCTCCCGGCGAGCCGCCCGACGAAGCGCGCCTGGACCAGACGGCGCAGCACCGGGGCAGGGCGGTAGCGGTTCTCGCCGTAGTGGTCGTAGAGCGCGAGCAGGCAGCCGAGCACCTCGTCGAGCCCAATCCGGTCACCCCAGGCGAGCGGCCCCTCCGGGTAATTGACGCCGAGCAGCATCGCCCGGTCGATGTCCGGCGCTTGTGCCACGCCCTCGCCCAGGGCGAATGCGGCCTCGTTCACGAGCGTCGCCACGACCCGCGGCAGCGTCATGCCTGGCGCGTCGGGGCCGGAGTAGCTCCTGCCGAAGAGCTGCTCCATCAGGCCGAGGGCTCGCTCGTACGCAAGGTCCTGGCCGAGCATGCCTTTCGCCACCGCGATCCCCTGCTGGCGGTCGAGCGGCGGCACAGCCCCGATCGCGAACAGGCGCCCAGGGTGGTTCAGGTACGCCCCGAGCGCCGTCGCGCCTGCGCCGAAGCCGGAGACGAGGATCGACGCGTCGGGCGGGATCTGCGTCTCGAGGAACTGCAGGCCGGCGATGAACGAGCGGCGCGGGTGGATCGAGGTGACGACGAAGGTCTCCGCGCGCGCCGCCGCCGACGGTTCGCGCAGCACGGTCATGCCGGGCGGCAGGAAGGGCTGGATGCGTCCCGGCCGGAGGTATGCGACCTCCACTCCCCGTTCCGCGGCGCGCTGGGCCAGTTCGAGTCCCAGCACAGACTCCCCGCCGATGACGAGATCAGGGATGCTCATACGCGTAAAACCCCCTGCCGGTCTTGCGGCCCAGCCGGCCGGCCGCCACCATCCGGGACTGCAGCGGGTGCGGGCGGTAGCGCGGCTCGCCGTAGTAGGACTGGAACATCGCTTCCGTGACGCTCAAGTTGACGTCGACGCCGATCAGGTCGATCAGCTCACACGGGCCCATGCGGAACCCGCCGTCGCGGACCGCCTGATCGAGAGACTGCGGGTCCTCGAGCTGCTCGCCCAAGAGGCGCAGCGCCTCGCCGTAGAACGGGCGCGCGACGCGGTTCACGATGAACCCCGGCGTGTCCTGGCAGAGCGCGGCCTCCTTGCCGAGCTCCCCGACGAACCCCAGCACGCGGCGCAGGACCTTCTCGTCTACGTCCTCGTGGCGGATCACCTCGACGAGCCGCATCACGGCCACCGGGTTGAAGAAATGGACGCCCAGCACGCGCTCGCGTACGCCCGAGGCGGCCGCGAGCGCGGTGATCGACAGCGAGCTCGTATTGCTCGCCAAGACGCCATCGGTGATGCCGCCGAGCTCCCGGAAGAGCTGCTGCTTCGACATCATGTTCTCGAAGATCGCCTCGATCACGAGGTCCGAGTCCTTGAGCTCCTCGAGCGATTCGACGGGCTCCATCGCGCGCCGCGCGAAGTCGCCGTCCTCCTCGCCGAGCCGCCCGCGCTGCACTTGCCGCTCGATCGCGGCGCGCGCCTGCAGCACCGCCTCCTGGGCGCGTCCCGCGCCCTTGTCGTAGATCCGCACCAGGGATCCGGCCTGCGCGACGACCTGGGCGATGCCCTGGCCCATCGTGCCGGCGCCGACGATCCCGACTTGTCTGAAGCTCGGGTTGGGCAGGACCAACCGAAACCCTCCTCACCATGCACATGCTCCCCGACTAGTCGAGCGTCCGGTAGTTGGCCTTGCGCCGCTCGCGGAAGGCCTCAACGCCTTCACGGTATTCTCCGGAGCGTCCCGCGAGTTCTTGCAGTCCCGCCTCGTACTCGAGCGCCTCGCCAAGGCGCAGCTCCTGGCCGCGCTGCAGCGCCTGCTTCGTCAGCCCGAGCGCGTAGAGCGGGCCCTCGGAGAGCCGGCGGCAGACGTCCTTCGCCGCCGCGGCGAGCTCCTCGTCCGGGTAGATCCGGTTCGCAAGCCCGAGCCGCAGCGCTTCCTGCGCATCCACCGGCTCCGCCAGCATCGCAAGCTCCATCGCCTTGCCAAGCCCGACGAGGCGCGGCAGGAAGTAGGAAAGGCCGGAGTCCGGCACGAGCCCGATGCGGGAGAAGGCCGCGATGAACTGCGCAGACTCCCCGCACAGGCGGATGTCGCAGGCGAGGGCGAGGCTCATTCCCGCTCCCGCCGCCACCCCCTGTACGGCCGCGACCACCGGCTTGCGCAGCTGCGTGATGGCCTCCACCATCGGATTGTAGAGCGTGCGCACCGACTCCCCGAACGACTTCTCGGCGTCCTCCTCGCCGCTCTTCAGGTCGGCCCCTGAGCAGAAACCGCGCCCTTCGGCGGAAAGCAGCACGACGCGCACCTCCTGTGCGCGCGCAGCCGCCTTGAACGCGGCGATCAGTTCCTGCTTCATCGCCCGGTTCAGGGCGTTGAGCGTCTCGGGCCGCGAGAGCCGCACCTCGAGCACGCCGCCGTCGAGCGACGTCTTGAGCGTCGTATGGTCCGTCATCTTCACTTCCCCCGCCAGACGGGTGTGCGCTTCTCGAGGAAGGCCTGCATGCCTTCTCGCCGGTCTTCCGTCGCGAACAACAGGTAGAAGTTCTTGCGCTCGAGCGGCAGTCCCTCCTCGAGCGTCCCCATGAAGGCCTTCTGCACGGCCTCCTTCGCGAGGCGGACGGCGATGGGCGCGTGCGACGCGATCTCCCTGGCGAGGCGCAGCGCTTCCGAAAGCTGCAGGTCATCCGGCACGACGCGCGTCACGAGGCCGCGCTCGTACATCTCCCTCGCCGTGAGCGTGCGCCCCGTCAGCACGAGCTCCATCGCCTGCCACTTGCCGAGCGCCCGCGTCAGGAGCTGCGTCCCGCCGGCGCCGGGCATGACCCCGATCCGCACCTCCGGCTGGCCGAAGCGCGCCCCCTCCGCGGCGATGATCATGTCGCAGAGCATGGCAAGCTCGCACCCCCCGCCCAGGGCGTAGCCCGAGACGGCCGCGATCAGCGGCTTGCGGGTCGCGCGCAGGCGTTGCCAGCAGCGGAACTGGTCGCGCTCGAGCATCGCTGCCGCGTCCTTGTCCGCCATCTCGGCGATGTCCGCCCCGGCGGCAAAGGCCCTACCGCTCCCGGTGAGCACGATCGCCCGGATGGCGTCGTCCGCATCGAGGGCCTCGATCTCCTGCGCGAGCGTCTCCATCAGCTCCGGGGAGAGGGCATTCAGCACCTGCGGGCGGCTCAGCGTCACGACGGCGACGGGCGGCTCCCGCCGCACGAGCACCACCGGATTTCCCGTCTCCGCGCTCATTCCCCGACCCCGCGCAGCGCGAACTCGACGAGCCCGCGCGCGAAGCCCATCAGCACCTTCGCCGCCTCCCGGCTGACCGGCGCGCGCTGGCTCTCCTCGAAGGCCTCCCGGCTCGGGAAGGAGAGGGTCGCCATGTACCAGTAGGGTGCGTCGCCGCCGAGTCGCTCAAGGGGCCCGGCCTCGATCGACAGGAGGCCGGGCATCTGCCGCGCAAGCGGCAGGTGCTCTTCGCGGTAGCGGCGCAGGAAGGCCTCGGGGTCTTGCGGGCGCCGATAGAGCGCGACCAGCTGAACCATCGGTCATCCTCTCCCATGCGTTGGGCATTGACGCGCGCAGCCCGAGTCCGCAGGTCAAAAGGCCTCACCGTAAGCGTTGTGCAAGAGGTCTCCGGGTGCGGCGCCCACACCTGGGGGACGGCGCGAAGGGTAGCCGGCGGCGGATTGCCGCCTGTGGGACGAGGCGTGGATGCGCGCCACCTCGCCCGACGCCTCATGACCCCTCAAATACCACATCGGCCCCAACCCATCTTGCGCGGGCCGGATGGATCATGTCAACGCGGATCACCTGGCGGTGATCCCGCCGCTCCGCAGGGATCCGCCAAGGTGCCTGGAATCCTCCTGCAACCAGCTGCTGGAGGTGCGGATCATGGCTTATGCGGAGGACTACGCCTCGTTCCGGTGGGACATCCCCGAGCACTACAACTTCGGTACCGATGTCGTCGACCGCCTGGCGCAGGATCCTTCCCGACTCGCCCTGCGCTACATGGCGGCGGACGGTGCGGTGGAGGACTACACCTTCCGCGACATGGCGGAGGGCTCGGACCGGATCGGCCATGCGCTCGCCGCCGCCGGCGTAAGGCGCGGCGAGAGCGTGCTGCTCGTGCTGCCGAAGCTTCCGATCTGGCACCAGGCGATGGTCGGTGTGCTGAAGATCGGCGCGGTCGCCATCCCCTGCTCCGAGATGCTGCGCGAACGCGATCTCCTCTACCGGGCGAACCACTCCCAGGCGACGGCGATCATCACCACCCCCGAACTCTCCCCCGTCGTCGCGGCGATCGCGCAGCGGGCGCCGCACCTGCAAAGCCGCTTCACCACCGCACCCATGGAGGGTTTTTCGGACCTCTCGGCCGCGATGGCGGCGGCGCCGCCCACCTCCCCCGCCGTGCGCACGCGCAGCGACGAGCCGGCGCTCTGCTACTACACCTCCGGCACGACGGGCGAGCCGAAGGCCGTGCTGCACCTGCACCGCTACCCGATCGGCCATCGGGTCACGGCGCGCCACTGGATCGGGCTGCAGGACGGGGACCTCTTCTGGTCCACCTCCGCAACCGGCTGGGCGAAGGCGGCCTGGTCGGTGCTGTTCGGACCATGGGAGCTCGGCGTCGCCACCTTCATGTACGGCGGCCGCTTCGAGCCGCGCCGCCACCTCGAGATCCTCTCGAGCCAGCCGGTCACGGCGCTCTGCGCGCCGCCGACCGAGTTCCGGCTGATGGTCAAGGAGGACCTCGCGCGCTACCCGATGCCCAGCCTGCGGACCGCCGTCGCGGCCGGAGAGCCGCTGAACCCCGAAGTGATCCGCCTCTTTCAGCAGGAGACCGG
>JAJYTV010000081.1 GCA_021792885.1 Bacillota bacterium | reverse complement strand
CCCGCAGGGGACGGACCGACAGACGGACATCCGCGGTCGCGACCTCCTGACCGGCTTGCCGCGCACGCTGCACATCTCGTCATCGGACATCCGCCCGGGCCTCACGGAACTTGCGATGGAGGTCGTCGCCTCGGTGCGCCGGGTGCTGGAGCAGACGCCGCCCGAACTGATCTCCGACATCCTCGACCACGGCATCTGGCTCACGGGCGGCGGGGCGATGCTGCACGGGCTGCCGGAGTTGATCTCGCGTGAGACGGGAGTGCCGACGCAGCTCGCCGAGGACCCGATGTCGTCCGTCGCGCTCGGCACGGCACGCGCCCTCGACCTGCAACTGGCCTCCGGGCATCTGGTAGTCTTCAAGCGCGTAATATAGTGTTATAGAGGGACTACTGGGCGATGGCGCCTGCACGCGACCGCCCTGGTAGTCTTTGGCGTTCGAGCAGGGATTTGCATCGCAGGGCCGAGGGAGGGCACGCATGGACGTAGAGCGCATCCTGCCGCACCGCTACCCGTTCCTCTTCGTCGACCGGATCCTCGAGCTGGAGGAAGGCAAGCGCGTCGTCGCGATCAAGAACGTCTCCTACGATGAACCCATCTTCCAGGGACATTTCCCTGGCCTTCCGCTCTTCCCCGGGGTGCTGCAGCTCGAGTGCATGGCCCAGGCCAGCGGTCTTTGCATGGGTGTAGGCGACGCGGACCGGATCGGCGTGCTGGCGGGCATCGAGGGGGCGCGCTTCTACCGTCCCGTGCGGCCGGGCGACCAGCTGCGCATCGAGGCGGAGATCCTCGGCCTGCGCCGCGGCTTCGGCAAGGCGCAGGGCAAGATCTCGTGCGAAGGGGAGCCCGTCGCACAAGCGACGATCACGTTCGCACTGCGCAGTCGCGCGGAGTTCCAGTCACCCGCTCGTTGACGACTACGCCTGCATGTGCTACCGTCGATTCGCCAAAAACGAATATGCTCATCGCGAGTGGTGGAGGGACTGGCCCGATGAAACCCGGCAACCGGGCTTTGCCACGGTGCCAAACCCTGCAGCACCGCTGAGGGATGAGGGAACCACCGCCGGACTCCCTTAGGAGTCCGGCGCTTGCTTGAGCTACAGGAGGAATGGGATTGCGCAATCTGTTTACCTCGGAGTCGGTTACGGAGGGGCACCCGGACAAGGTCGCGGACCAGATCTCGGACGCGATCCTGGATGCGATCCTGACCAACGACAGGGATGCGCGGGTCGCTGCGGAGACGCTCGTGACCACCGGCCTCGTGCTCGTGGCCGGAGAGATCACGACGAACTGCTACGCCGACCTGCCCCAGATCATCCGTCAAACCGTGCGCGAGATCGGCTACACGCGTGCCAAGTTCGGCTTCGACGCCGACACCTGCGCTGTGCTGACTTCGATCGACGAGCAGTCGCCCGACATCGCGATGGGGGTGGACGACGCCCTCGAGACGCGCGGCGGCGACCGCAAGGACCAGGGTGCAGGCGACCAGGGCATGATGTTCGGCTACGCCTGCAACGAGACGCCCGAACTGATGCCGCTGCCCATCTCCCTGGCGCATGCCCTCTCGCGCCGCCTGGCGCAGGTACGCAAGGACGGCACGCTGCCGTTCCTCCGGCCCGACGGCAAGACCCAGGTGACGATCGCGTACGAGGATGACCGTCCGGTCCACATCGACTCCGTCGTCGTCTCGACGCAGCACGCCGAGGAGGTCAGCCAGGAACAGCTGCGCGACGCCGTGCTGACCGAGGTGGTCGGACCGGTGCTGGGCGACGCGCTGCGCGACGCGGAGACCCGCTACTACGTGAACCCGACCGGCCGCTTCGTCCATGGTGGACCGGCGGCGGACTCCGGTCTGACCGGCCGCAAGATCATCGTCGACACCTATGGCGGGATGGCGCGCCACGGGGGCGGCGCCTTCTCCGGCAAGGATCCCTCGAAGGTGGACCGCTCGGCCGCCTACGCCGCCCGCTGGGTCGCGAAGCACGTGGTGGCGGCGGGCCTTGCGGACCGGTGCGAGATCCAGCTGAGCTATGCGATCGGGGTCGCCCACCCGCTGTCGGTGCGGATCGAGACGTTCGGCACCGGGAGGGTTCCGGATGTGGAGATCGCCGAGGCGGTCCAGCGGGTCTTCGACCTGCGGCCCGCCGCGATCATCGAAGACCTCGGGTTGCGCCGGCCGATCTACCGTCAGGTGGCCGCCTACGGGCACTTCGGAAGGCCCGATCTCGATCTTCCATGGGAACGTCTCGACCGCCTGGCTGCCCTGCGCGAGCGCATTCCCACGTCCTCCTCGCGCTGAACGCCTGAACCGCCCCCACGCGCCCGCCATAGTGTAGGGCCGCAAGGGGGCGGTTCTTTGCAAATCGCACTGTGGCTGGCCATCGCGGTGCTGGCCATCGTCTGGATCGTCCGGCCGTCTGCCGGACGTCGACCGCCGGTCCTCCTGCTGGTGCGCAACCGCGGCGAGGAGGTGGAGGGCGTCATCCGCGCGCTGCGCCTCACAGGGCACAGCGTAGCGGCCTTGGACCTCGGGTCGGCCGACGACACGCCCCGGATCTTGAACCAGCTCGCGCTCGACGGAACAGCGCGCGTCGACGACGGCGGCGTCGACGAGGCGATCTTCGCGGCGGACGCACCCGCCGTGCTGGTACTCCGCCTCGACGAGCGGTACGGCGCCGCGGAGGCGCTCGGCAAGGTGGATACCGGAAGGTAAAGTGCACCAATTGGGAGAAAGCTTAGCAGATGGGCACAGGAGGAGGTGGCCAGTCTGCCGCGCGAACGCGTCTACTCCTGGACGGTCGGCGCCCTGGGCTGGCTGTACCTTGTCTCTCTCGCCCTGACCGGCCGCTTGCACGACCCGCTCTCCCTCGTGCTGTTCGCCGCCTACGCGACGCTCGCGGAGATCTGGCCGGCGCGGCTGCGCGCCGGCACCGTCTCGATCCTGACAGCCTTCCTCATCCCGGCCTCCGCCCTGATCGGCCCGCCCGGCACCGCCGCCATCCTCGCGGTCGGGAGCCTCAGCGCGGGCCTCATCCAGCGCCGCCCGATCGCGGTCGCAATCTTCAACGGCGGCCAGTACGCCCTGGCGGCCGGCGCGGCGGGGTTCGTCGCCGAGGGGCTCTTGCACCTCCCGCTGTCGGGCGGGCTGCATGCCTTCTCCTTGATCGTCTACTACCTCGTCTTCCTGCTGTGCAACCACCTCTTCGTCGACGTCTACTTCATGCTGGCCGGCTTCTCGTGGCGGACCGCGGCGATCGACGGCATCGGGCTCGACCTTTTGCAGTCGGTCGTCACCGTGCCGCTGGGTCTCGCGGTGATCGTCGCGTTCAAGACATACGGGTGGCCGGGGATCTTCTCCATCTCGACGCCGCTCGTGCTCCTCGGCTATGCCTTCAACCTGCAGATGAGCCTGCGCGAGCGCAACCGCAACCTCGAAGTGCTCTACGAGTTCCACACCAAGTTCGCCCGCGCGGAGGATGGACCGGGCATCCTGAGCGAACTGCGCGACAGCCTCGCGGCCGTCTACAGCAATCCCGCCGCCCTCGCGGCGATCTGCGAGGAGCGCGGCGGCCTGCAGATCCTGCCGGGCTCGACCCTCGACCCGGGTTCGGCGATCCTCGAGACCGTCCGCACCTCGGGCCGAGAGGCCATCCTGGACTCCGCCGCTCTGGCGCAGGAGCTCTTGCCGACGGCGCAGAGCGGCATCATCTACCCGATCCAGATCCGGACCGGCTGCTACGGGCTGATCGCATTCGCCTGGCCGTTCAAACTGCGCTTCGACACGGAGGACAGGCACCTCTTCCGCGCGGCGGCCCAGTTGGCCGCGATCGCCTGCGAGAAGGAGCAGCTCTTGCGCGAGACGGAGCGCCTCGCGGCGACCGACGCCCGCCTGCCCGGCCTCTACAACTACCGCTACCTGATCGCCCGCCTGGAGCAGGAAGTGGCGCGCAACCAGCGCGACGCCACCCAGCTCTCGCTCGTCTACATCGACCTCGACGGGTTCAAGCAGTGCAATGACCGCTTCGGTCACCTGGCGGGGGACGAGGCCCTGCGCGAGTTTGCAAACCTTCTCGGCGCCCAGACCCGCAGCCACGACATCGCCGCGCGCTATGCCGGCGACGAGTTCGTCCTCCTGCTGCCCGACTCCACGGCGGAACTCGCCTACAGCGCGGCGATGCGCCTCCGCCAGCAGACGGAGGAGTACCGCTTCCTCGGAGGGGTCGTGGAAGGTGGGATGGCACTCAGCTTCAGCTTCGGTGTTGCGACCGACGAAGGCGGCTCGAGAACGCCGCGCCAGCTGATCGACGAGGCCGACCGCGCGATGTATCGGGACAAGCAGAGGGGGAGAGATGGGCTGCGGCGGCGGGAGCCAGCTACATGATGGTATTAACAAGTTGTTGACGGCATGGAAACCGTCGGATATGCTGGATGCGCATTCCGGTTGTACCCGGGGAGGGAGTCCTTTTGGAGGACAAAGTCATCAAGTGTCGGGACTGCGGAGCCGAGTTCCTCTTCACTGTCGGCGAGCAGGAATTCTTCCTGGAGAAAGGGTTCCAGCATGAGCCGACACGGTGCCGCGACTGCCGCTCCAAGCGACGCCAGTCGATGGCCGAAGGCGAAGGCCGCCAGCTGCACACCGTGATCTGCGCCTCGTGCGGCGTGGAGACGCAAGTGCCGTTCAAGCCGCGCCTGGACCGCCCTGTGTACTGCCGGGAGTGCTTCGACCGCGAACGTGCGAGGGCCTAACACCCGCCATTGTCTGGATGTCATCCCCGGGGCGGAGACGCCCCGGGCTTTTTATGCAGAACTGCATATGGACGGTGTGGAACAGTCCACATTGGTCAGACCGGAACAAGAGCCTAACGACGCCTATCCACAGAGTTATCCACACTATGCACAGTTCTGGCGCCTCTTCACACGATCGCAACATCATTGCATGAGGAGTTCATGAGCCGCATCCTCAGATGGCGACACCCTGCGAGCAGGAGCGGTCGGGCACGGCGGGGAAACCCTCGCGCGTCGCATGGAGGTGACCGAGATGGACGTGGTGGTTCGCAGCCGCAACATCGAGGTGACGGCGGCGCTCAAGGCGCACGTGGAGAAGAAGGTGCGCAAGCTCGACAAGTTTCTCACGGGAGCAGGACCCGCGCAGGTCCGGCTGGAGGTGGAACACGGGAGCCACATCGCCGAGGTGACGATCCCCGTCGCGGGCCTTCTGCTGCGCGGCGAGGAGCAGGGAAGCGACATGTACGCCTCTGTCGATCAGGTTGTGCAGAAGCTCGAGCGGCAGGCAAAGCGGTGGAAGGAGCGCCTGCAGCGCGGGCGCCCCGGCGCTGCCGAGGTCGCTGCATCCGAGGTGCAGCCCGATGAAGAGGCAGGCCTCCTGGTGCGCCGCAAGGCGTTCCCAGCGAAGCCGATGACGGCGGACGAGGCGATCTTGCAGATGGACCTCGTGGGGCACGACTTCTTCGCCTTCCGCAACGCGGAGACGGAGGCCATCAACGTGGTGTATCGGCGCAAGGACGGCAACTACGGGCTGCTTGAACCGGAAGGCTAGGATGGAGGAAGGGTGCCGGCTCCGGGCGGACGGCACCCCCCCCCCGCCCGATCACGACTGCGGCAGAGGATGTGTACTTGAGGCGGATGGCGACAGAAGAGACGAGTGGTCTTGAGGTCCGCGGCCTGCAGAAGCGGTACGGCAATCTCGTCGCGGTACAGGACCTCTCCTTCTTCGTGCGGCCCGGCGAGACGGTAGGGCTGCTCGGACCGAACGGCGCCGGCAAGACGACGACCCTGCTCTGCATCGCTGGCATGGTCCGGCCGAGCGGTGGGGAGATCCGCTGGAACGGGCAGCTGCTCGGCCTCGAGCGCGGCCGAAGCGTGACGCTGATCGCGGAGACGCCGGAAGTCTACGCCATGCTGACCGTGTGGGAGCACCTCGTGTTCGTCGCGCGCGCGTGCCGCCTGCGCGAGGGGTGGCAGCGGCGCGCGCAAGAGCTCTTGGAGCGGCTCGGTCTCTCGGAGCAGCGCGACACCCTCGGGGAGGCGCTCTCCAAGGGCATGCGCCAGAAGACGCTGATCGCCGCATCGGTGCTCGCCGGCACGCCAGCGCTCCTCCTGGACGAACCGATGATCGGGCTCGACCCGCGCGGGCAGCGCGAGCTGCGAGGCATGCTCGAAGAGCTGCGCCGCGAGGGGATCGCGGTGCTGATCTCGACCCATCTCCTCGAGTCGGCCGAGGCCATCTGCGACCGGGTCGTGATCCTGAAGCAGGGGAGGCTTGTCGCAGAGGGCGCCGTCGATGACCTGCGCCAGCGCCGCGGAAGCGAGAAGAGCCTCGAGGACGCCTTCCTCGAGATCACGCAGTGAAGGGGCGGTCGTCCGCCGCAGAGGCGCTCTCCGCGCTCATCTGGCTCGACTGGACGTCCTTTGTGAACCGCACCCGGGGTGTCCTGCGCGAGCCGAAGCGGCTCTGGGTGTGGGTCCTCTTCCTGGTCTGGTTCGGGCTCGTCGTGTTCGGGAAGATCATGGCGAAGGGCAGCGGCGGGACATCAAGCGGCCTCGTGTCGGTCGCCCCGGTGGCCGGCGCGCTGGTGCCCGCAGGCTATCTGATCCTCGTGGGACTGATCTGGAACGCCTCGGCCCGCCGCGCGCCGGCCGCGCTGTCGTCGCCGGCCGACGGGCGCTTCCTCCTGGCTTCGGACCTTTCGCCGCGCGTCGTGGTGCTCTGGCTGCAGCTGCGCCAGGCATGGGGGCTGACGCGCGGGGTCTTGCTGAACGCGGTGATCTGGCTCGCGATCCTCGTCCCCTCCCCGGGCGTGACGGTTGGCGGCGTGCTGCTGGGACTCCTCGCGATCCTCTTCGCCGGCCTCGTGCTCTACGGCATCCGACTGCCGATCTTCGTGCTTGCGCGCCGCTACCCGCGCCTGCCGATCGGGGCCCTCGGCATCGTGGTCGCCGCAGGGGGCGCGCTCGCGCTGCTCTTCGAGCTGTACGCGGCGGTGCAGAGCCTCGCGCCCTTCGCGTACGCGCTTTCGTCCCACGAGGTCTTCGTCCCGCTGGGCACCACCGTGGCGCAGGCGATCGGCGGACAGGCCGGCCCCATCGTGCTGCTCGCCGTGCTGGCGGTCGCGGTACTCTACCTGACGGTCGCGGTGGCGATGGACTGCTACCCGGAGATCTGGGAGTCCTCGAACCGCGTGTTCGTCGTGCGCAAGCTGGCGCGGCGCGGACGGTTCGGGGTCGGCAGCGAGCTGCGCACGGCGCTCACCGAAGCGGGGGTCGTGCGGCCGCAGCAAAAGGGCCGTGGGCCCGTCGACTCCTCCGACGGGGGTAGGGTTCCGGGCGGTGCCTGGGTACTGCTATGGAAGGAGTGGCTGTCGCTCCGCCGCTCACCAAG
>JAJYTV010000080.1 GCA_021792885.1 Bacillota bacterium | reverse complement strand
CTCTTCGCTGCGGAAGCGGATCTCGACCGCTCCACCGCGCGATCCGGCGCGGATCCGCACCGGAAGCTCGAGCGCGCTGCCGATCCGCTCCTCCCAGCGCGAGAACCGGCTCGTGCTTCCCGCGGGTGCCGGACGGGCCTTCGCGCCGCCCCGCGCGAGCGTCTCCACCTCGCGGACGCTCAGATCCTTCGCAACGGCTTGCCGTGCTGACGGAACCTGCATGCTGGGGGGCAATCCAAGGATGGCACGGGCGTGCCCGGCAGACAAGGATCCGTGCCGTACCAGTTCCTTCACCTCATCCGGCAACCCGAGCAGGCGCAGGCTGTTGGCGACGGCAGACCTGCTCCGGCCCACGACCGCGGCGATCTCTTCCTGCCGCATGCCGCGCTGCTCGGCGAGCTGCGCGAGGGCCTCCGCCTCTTCGAGCGGGTTGAGGTCCTCGCGCTGTAGATTCTCGACAAGCGCGATCTCCAGGAGCCGCCCGTCGTCGCAGTCCCGCAGCACGACGGGCACCTGTTCGAGGCCCGCGATCTGCGCGGCGCGCCAGCGACGCTCCCCAGCGATCAAGTCGTACCCCTGGGCCGCGGCGCGCACCACCAGCGGTTGCAGCACCCCGTGCTGGGAGATCGACTCGGCGAGTTCCTTCAATGCCTCTGGATCGAACTCCCTGCGCGGCTGGTAGGGGTTCGGGCGGATGGCGCTTACGGCGATCTGCTGGGGTCCCTCCCCGGGTGCGACGCGCACCTCGGGGATCAGCGCCTCAAGCCCGCGCCCTAGTCCCCGCTTTGCCACGGATCAACACCTCCTGTGCAAGTTCGCGATAGACCTCCGTCCCGCGCGACCGCGGGTCGTAGCGGGAGATCGGTCGCCCGTGGCTGGGCGCCTCACTCAGGCGGACGTTGCGCGGCACCACGGAGCGGTACACCTTCTCCGGGAAATGTCGCTTCACTTCGTCCGCCACCTGGATGCTGAGGTTCGTGCGGCCGTCGAACATCGTCAGCACGATCCCGTCGATGCCCAGCGCAGGGTTGAGCCCGCCCTGCACCATCTGCACCGTGCGCATCAGCTGGGTCAGTCCCTCGAGCGCATAGTACTCGGTCTGCAGGGGGATGAGCACCGCGTCGGCCGCCACGAGTGCGTTGAGCGTCATGAGCCCGAGGGACGGCGGACAGTCGAGCAGGATGAAGTCGTAGCGCGACCGCACTTCCGCAAGCGCGTCGCGCAGCCGGTACTCCCTGCGCTGGATCGCCACGAGCTCGATTTCCGCGCCGGCCAGGTCGACCGACCCGGGGATGACGTGCATCCCTTCGACGAGCGTCGGCCGGATGCAGTCCTGCACCTTCGCACCCTCGACCAGCACCTCATACATCGACGGCGCATCGGAGTCCTTCGGGATGCCGAGTCCCGTCGTCGCGTTGCCCTGCGGGTCGACGTCGCCGAGCAGGACCTTCTGGCCTCGCTCGGCGAGGCAGGCGCACAGGTTGATCGCCGTCGTGGTTTTGCCCACCCCGCCTTTCTGGTTGGCCACGGCCAGCACTCGGCCCATCACACCGTCCTCCTCAATCAGTGCCGGGGGATGCGGATGCGCACTTCCAGCGCATCCTCTCGGTCCGACTCCTCCATCTGGACGTCCACGCCGGCCGCCTGCAACCGTTCTACGCTAGTGCGCAGCGCATTGAGAACGATCCGGACATCCCGCACGAGGCGCCGGGGTATTTCCCGGGAAATGTCCCGCGTCCTGCGCTCCACTTCCCGCGCGGTCCAGCCCTCCGCGGCGGCCTGCCTCGCGAGCTCGAGCCGGCGGCTGCCGCTCAGCTTCAGCAGTGCGCGCAGGTGCCGCTCGCCGAGCGCCCCGCTCTGCGCGAGTGCGCGGATCTCCTCCCCCAACTGCAGGAGGCGCAGCTTGTTCGCGATCGACGGCTGGCTCTTCCCGATGCGCTTCGCAATCTCGGTCTGCGTCCAGCCGAACTCCTCCATCGCGCGGCGGTATCCTTCCGCCTCCTCGATCACGTTCAGGTCGGCCCGCTGCAAGTTCTCGACGAGGCCCAAGGCGGCGCTCTCTGCGTCCCCCTCCGTCCGCACCAGCGCAGGCACGCGCTCGAGGCCGGCGATCAGCGCCGCCCGCAAACGGCGCTCGCCTGCCACGAGCTCGTACCCGTCCCCGGCAGGCCGCACCACGATCGGCTGCAGCATGCCGTGCGCCTGGAGCGATGCGGCCAGCTGCTCGAGGGCGTGCTGATCGAAGACCCGCCGCGCCTGGTACGGGCTGCGCCGCACGTCGTGGGGAGAGATCTCGACGAATGCGCCGTCCAAGAACACCAACCTCCGGTGTCTGGACCTATTCGCCCTGTCGCTGCCCGAACCTCTCTCCGCCTGCTGCATCCCTTGTCGGAAACTCCCGTCGAAGCCGCGCGAAACTCGTCGGGCGCCCTGCAGGCGTCGGGCGCTGCTTGCGGTAGACGAGCACCCAGCGCTGCACGCCGGAGGGCAGTGCGTAGGGCACGATCTCCGCCGGCGAAAAACCCATCCGCGCCGCGACGGGGCTACCCGCCGCTGCTTCCTCCTCTGCGTGCCGGCCCTTCAGCAGCGCAAGCCGGCCGCCGGGCCGCACGAGTCCGCCGCACACCTCGATCGCGACCGGCGCGGGCGCGAGTGCCCGCGCGGTGACGAGCGCCGCCTTGTCCCGCAAGGCGTTGCGCCCAAGTTCCTCGGCGCGGCCCCACGAGACCTCTGCCGCAAGCCCGAGCGCATCGGCAGCCGACCGCAAAAAGTCCGCCTTGCGCCGCTCGGCCTCGATCAGATGCGCCGAGGTGATCCGCCCGGCACAGAGCCAGACGAGCGCCGGAAGGCCGCTGCCGCTCCCGATGTCAACCACCGCGGCCTCGCGTTCGGCGCCGATCGCCTCCCAGGCGAGCAGGCTGTCGACGATGCCTTCCGCAGCAAACAAGTTCGGCGAACGGAGCGCAGTGAGATTCTGCGTCTCGTTCGCCGCAAGGGTGTATTCGAGGTACTTCGAGAGCGCCTGCGCCGCGCCGGGGGACAGGGTGATGCCCGCCGCCGAGAGCGCCTCCCCGAGCGCCCCGTTCACCGGCGCTCGATCACGACCTGGCGGTGCGGCTCCTCGCCCCTGCTGTGGGACGTCAGGTCCGGATACTCCTGGATCACGGTGTGCACGATGCGCCGCTCCGCCGCCGGCATCGACTCGAGGGCCGTCGCCTCCCCGGACGCTAGGACCTGGGACGCCACCTCGCGGGCCAGCTTCTCCAGCGCGCGCTGGCGCGCGGCGCGGAACCCGCCGGCGTCGAGCACGATCCGCTCGCCGCCGCGCCGGCCGACCGCTGCCGCCACGACGTACTGCAGCGCGTCGAGCGCTTCCCCGCGCCGGCGCGTCAGCCAGTCGAAGTCGCCCTCCACCTCGATGAAGAGGTGTTCCTCGTCGCGCCGGATCGACGGCGTGACCTCGGTGCCGAGTGCGCGGAAGAAGGATTGCAGGAGATCTGCGGCGGCGGTGTCAACGGAAGCCTGCTTGCGCGTTGCCTGAATCCGCCACGGGCGAGAGAACAACCCGAGCATGCCCTGCTTGCCTTCCTGCAGGACGACGATCTCCAACTCCTCGGGCAGGGCGCCCAGCCGGCCCTCTGCCCGGAGCTTCGCCTCTTCCAGCGTCGCACCCTCAACCTCGATCTCCTGCAGATCGCTCATTTCTCCGCTTTCACCACCGGTGTCCTAGGCCGGCCGACCCCCATCACGTAGCTCTGCGCGACCGTGAAGAGCGTCGCGAAGAACCAGTAGAGGGAGAGTCCGCTGGCGTAGCGCATGCTGATGTAGAAGAGGAACGCCGGCATCAGGATGTAGGTGATCAGTTGCTGCGAGCGGTCCACCGTGTTCCGCGGCATCGTGACGAACGTCTGCCAGAACGTGCTGATCGCGACGAGGGCCGGCAGGATGAAGTAGGGGTCCGGCTTCGAAAGCGTCGGCAGCCAGAGGAAGCTCGGCACGCCGTGGTAGGGGAACTTCAGCAGGGCCTGGTAGAGGGCGTACAGGATCGGCAGCTGGACGATCATCGGGATGCAGCCGGAAAGCGGGTTTGTGCCCGCCCGCTTGTAGAGGTCCATCGTCTCCTGGTTGAGCCGCTGCGGGTCTCCCTTGAACTTCTGCTGGATGCGCTTCAGCTCAGGCTGCAGTTCCTGCATCTTGCGCATGTAGCGCAGCTGCCCATGGTAGAGCGGAATGATCACAACCCGAACGAGGATCGTCAGCAGGATGATCGCAAGCCCGTAGCTGTGCGTGAACAGGTAGAACTGCTGCATCACCCACTCCATGCCGGAGACGAGCGCATTCCAGATCGCCAATTACCCTATCTCCTTCCGTCGGCTACGGGACTGGGTCCCATCCGCCAGGATGGAACGGGTGGCAGCGCAAAAGTCTCTTGACGGCCATCAGGCCGCCCTTGCGGGCGCCGTAGCGCTCGATCGCAACCAAAGCATACTGTGAACACGTCGGGGTGTAGCGGCAGTGCGGCATCGTGAGCGGAGAGATGAAGCGGCGGTAGAAGCGGATCCCCGCCGTCAGGACGGCGATTGCGGCGCGGGACGCCGAGCCGCGTCGGCCTTGCGCATGAGCTGCGAAAGACCCGTCTGGAGTTCCTGAAACGTCCCCTCGAGCGCGCCGGGCCGCGCCAGCAGCACCAGATCGCATCCGATCAAAAACTCCCCTCTGACGTAGCGGTACGCTTCGCGCAGTCGCCGGCGCGCGCGGTTCCGCTGCACGGCGTTTCCAAGCTTCTTGCCCGCTGCAAATGCGCAACGCCGCCGACCCGTCTCTCCCGCCAGAACGAGGAGTACGAGGCGGCGGTCCGAAAAACGCTCTCCCTTGGCGAAGACCGCCTGCACGGCTGCGCGCTTGCGCAGCCTTTCGTCCACCGCCACCTAGGCCGAAATCCGCTTCCTGCCCTTGAGCCGACGAAGCCGCAGCACGCGGCGCCCGTTCGCCGTCTTCATCCGTGCCCGAAACCCATGAACCTTCGACCGACGGCGCCGGTTCGGTTGGAACGTCCGCTTCATGCCTTCTCCACCTCCCAGCGTCAAAAAAAGCACTAAAAGTGTAGGGTCGGCCCGTGCAGCCTGTCAAGCGGAGACCCGTCTTCCACTTCTTGCCCCGCCGCCATCCCTCTGCTATCATCGTGTCGCCACCCTGATCAAGACCGCTATGGGCGGCCCTTTTCATTATCCACAACTTGTGGACAAGCATGTTGATAAGGTGTGGGTTGTCTATGAGGCAAGGACATCGATCCAGATCGCCCAATCCCTCGGATCTATTGCCTCTGTTGCCGGATGCTGGATCTCCTGGAGATCCTGCATACAGTTATACCCAGGATTCATCCAGTTCAGGCGAGGGGGGGTCTCTCACGCTCGAGGACGGCCTCGAAGCCATCTGGTCACGGACCTGCGTGCTCCTTCAGAGGGAGCTGCCGCGCCCGAGTTACGAGATCTGGGTCCACCCGGCGACGCCGGTCGATCTCAGCGAAGGCTGCGTGACGCTCGGCGTCCCATCCGAATCTGCACGCGCGACCTTGGACGAGCACTACCGCGGCCAGATCCTGCGCGCGCTGCACTCGGCGACGGGCTCGCAGCTCGATGTGCGCTTCACCGTGCTGGGGCGCAAGGAGCCCGAGGCGCCGACCCCGCCCGTGCAGCCGATCGCGGCCGCGGCGGGAGAGCACGCCGAACCCGTGCGCATTGGCCTCCAGTCCCGCTACACCTTCGACGGCTACGTCGTGGGCAATTCGAACCGCCTGGCGCACGCAGCGGCGCTGGCCGTCGCGGAGATGCCGGGCAGGGCCTACAACCCACTCTTCATCTATGGTGGTGTCGGGCTCGGTAAAACGCACCTCATGCAGGCGATCGGCAACCAGGCCCTCCTGCGTCGTCCGAACCTCAAGATCCTCTACGTCCCCGCCGAGACCTTCACCAACGAGATGGTCAACTCGGTGCGCGACAACAAGGGTCCGGAGTTCCGCAACCGCTACCGCACGATCGACCTCCTCCTGATCGACGACATCCAGTTCATCGCCGGCAAGGTCGGGACCCAGGAGGAATTCTTCCATACGTTCGAGGCCCTCTACGGCGCGCAGAAGCAGATCGTCCTCTCCTCGGACCGGCCGCCCAAGGAGATCACCACCTTGGAGAGCCGCTTGCGCTCCCGCTTCGAGTGGGGTCTCATCACCGACATCCAGCAGCCGGATTTCGAGATGCGCCTCGCGATCCTGCGCAAGAAATCCCTCGCCGACAACCTCGATGTCGAGGACGCGGCGCTCGAATTCATCGCGACCCACATCGAGACGAACATCCGCGAGCTCGAAGGAGCATTCATCCGTTTCATCGCCTACTGCTCGGTGCATCACTACCCCTTTACGTATGATCATGCGGCCGATGCGCTGCGCGACCTTCTGCCTGCCCATCGCGAACGCCAGGTGACGATCCGCTCGATCCAGCAACTGATCGCCGACTACTACAGCCTCGACCTCGCGGACCTCACCGCCAAAAAGCGCACGCGCGCCGTCTCCTACCCGCGCCAGATCGCCATGTACCTGGCGCGCGAGCTGACGGACAACTCGCTGCCGAAGATCGGGGAGGAGTTCGGCGGGAGGGACCACACGACGGTGATGCACGCCTGCGACAAGATCTCCGGCGACATCAAAAGCGACCCGGAGTTCCGCAAGGTGCTGACCTCTCTCATCGAGAAGATCCGCGCATGACGCATGTGGATAAGCCCTGGACATCCCTGGGGATATGCAGTGCAGTCATTGGGGACAACCGCTCCTCTGTGGACAACCGCTGAGTTCCCCACCGAGATATCCACTTCTCGTCCACTTCCTCCGCCCGGTCCACGAGAGGCCCAAGACACCTTCTCCACAGTTTCCCCCCTTCTATTCCTACTGCTCCCTTTCTCTTAAAAGACCGGAGAAGCAGTTCCGGATGAGGTGAATACCGTGCTGATCTTCGAGAGTCCGGCCGAGCAGCTTGCCGATGCCTTGCAGCTCGTTTCGCGCGCGGTGGCGCAGCGCGACCAGGTCCCGTCCCTGACTGGCGTTCTCCTGCGCGCGGGGGAGGGAGAGCTCGAACTCACCGCGACAGACGGCGAGCTCGCGATCCGCACCACCGTCCCGGCGGACGTCGAGTCGCAGGGCACTGTGCTCGTGCCGGCCCGCACCTTTGCAGACCTCCTGCGTCTCGTGCCGGCCCAGGCAGAAGTGGAGTTCCGCGGCCTCGAGGGACAGGTCGGCATCCGCTTTTTGAAATCGCGATTCGACCTGCCGACGCTGCGTTCGGAGGAGTTCCCCCCGCTCGACTTCTCGGCGCAGGGAGATCCTCTCCTCGTGCGCGGCGATGGGCTCAAAGAACTCGTCCGCAAGACAGGCTACGCCGTCTCCGCGCGCGACGACGGGCGCCTCTTCACGATCGGCATGCACCTGCTCGTGCAGGGTGGGCACCTCTCCGCGGTGACGACCGACAACCAC
>JAJYTV010000079.1 GCA_021792885.1 Bacillota bacterium | reverse complement strand
CACCCGCAGGTGCGTTGAGCCGCGCTCCTGCACGACGCCGATCCTCCGCGGCCGCAGCGCGGTGCGCGCGACCTCCTCGAAGCGCTGCGCGCGCCGCTCGTCGATGGCGACGAGCAGCCCGCCCGAGGTGACGGCGTCGGCCAGCAGGAGTTGCTGCGCCGGGTCGATCCCTGGCGAGAACCCGACGTCGTCGCGAACGTACGCGAGATTGTCGCGGCTGCCGCTCGGCACGCGGTCCTGCCGTGCGAGTTCGAGGGCGCCCGGATGAACCGGTACCTCGGCGTACTCGATCTCCAGCGTCACCCTGCTCTGCTCCGCCATCTCGCGCGCATGCCCGAGGAGACCGAAGCCGGTCACGTCGGTGACGGCGTGCGCGCCGCCCGCCTCGCGCACCGCAACCGCGCCCGCACGGTTCAGTTCCTTCATCGCGGCGATCGCGGACTGTGCGCTCTCCTCTGCGCAGTCGCCGTCCTTGATCGCCTTGACGATCACGCCCGTGCCGATGGGCTTCGTCAGGTAGAGAAGGTCTCCCGGGCGCGCGCCGTCCTTGCGCCAGATCTCGTCGGGCCTCGCGGTGCCGGTCACGGCGAGCCCGAACTTCGGTTCCTTGTCCTTCACCGTGTGGCCGCCGAGCAGCACGGCGCCGCTCTCCCGGACCTTGTCGAGGCCTCCGGCGAGGATCGCGGCGAGCGTGTCCTCCCCGTGCAGTTCCGGGTCGAAGGCGACGAGGTTCAGCACCGTGCGCGGCACACCGCCCATCGCGTAGATGTCCGAGAGGGCGTTGGCCGCCGCGACCTGGCCGAACGTGTAGGCGTCGTCGACGACAGGCGTGAAGAAGTCCACGGTCTGGAGGATCGCGAGGTCCGGCGCGATCAGGTAGGCGCCGGCGTCGTCGCGCGCACCGAGCAGCAGGCGTTCATCCGCGAAGTGCAGGTCGAGGCTGGAAAGCGCGTGGTCCAGCTCCGCCGGACCCAGTTTGCAGCCTCACCCAGAGGCGGACGAAAGGGTCGTGAGGCGCCTATGCACGCTGCTCCCTCCTTCCCGCCCGCACGCGGGCTACGATGTCAATCTAGCATCGCCGGGGCACCGCCGCTAGCCTTCGCGCGCCACTGCCGCGAGCGCGTCCGCCACGGCCTGCGCGAGCGGCTCCTCCTGCGCTGGGAACACCGTCCGCACGTCAAGCACCAGCCGGTCGTCCTCGATGCGCCCGACGACCGGCGGCTCGCCAAGGCGCAGGCGGTGATGCAGCGCGTCCGGCGAGCCGCCTTGCAAAGCGACGCCGTACGAGGGCAGCGGCGACTCTGGTAGCGCGCCGCCCCCCGCCCTCCCGTAGAGCGGCACGACCGCGGTCTTGACGCCAAGCCGCGAAAGGCGCCGGCGCAGCGACTGCGCGCGCCTGCGCAGTCCCTCGGGATCCGCGGTCAGCATGGCGTACACCGGCACCGCGGCCTCCTCTCCGCGCAGGTAGAGTCGGATCGTCTCCGCAAGCGCGGCGACCGTCATCTTGTCGGGACGCAGGGCGCGGTAGAGCGGTGCCTGCCGCAGGCGCTCCACGAGCGCGCGCCGCCCGAGGATGATGCCGGCCTGCGGCCCGCCGACCAGCTTGTCGCCGCTCATCGTCAGGAGGTCCGCGCCGCTCTCGAGCACCTCTCGCACGGTCGGCTCGTCGCCGAGCGGCAAGAGGGCACCAGAGCCCAGGTCCTCGAGGAAGAGAAGGCCTGCCGCGTGCGCCGCCTGCGCCAGGTCCTCGCCCGTGACGCGGTGGGTGAATCCAATCTGGCGGAAGTTCGAGGGGTGCACGCGCAGGAAAGCGACGGTCTCCGGCCCCACCGCCTGCACGTAGTCCCGCAGGTGGGTCCGGTTCGTCGTGCCCACCTCGCGCAGCACGGCGCCGCTCTCCGCCATGACATCGGGAATGCGGAAAGATCCGCCGATCTCCACGAGCTCTCCGCGCGAGAGGATCACCTCCCGGCCGCGGGCGAGCGCCGCAAGCACCAGGAACACGGCAGCCGCGTTGTTGTTCACGACGAGCGCCGCCTCGGCGCCGGTGAGGCGGCAGAGCAGTGGTTCGAGGTGGTCCTGGCGGCTGCCGCGCCGCCCCGCGTCGAGGTCGAACTCGAGGTCCACGTAGCGTCCTGCGGCGTCGCCCGCGGCCTGGGCGGCCGACGGTGCGAGCGGCGCGCGGCCGAGGTTCGTGTGCACGACGACGCCCGTCGCGTTGATCACGCCCCGCAGCGCGGGGCGGCGCAGCCACGCGAGGGCGGCGTGCGCCCGCTCGGCGAGGAGCGCGGGGTCTGCCTGCCCCTGGTCGATCTCCTCGCCCTGGGCGATGCGGCGGCGCAATCCGCCCAGCGCCTCCCTCACCGCCTCGTGCACGAGTGCCTGGGGGTGCTCCGTCAAGAGGGCCTGCACCGCAGGATGCCCAAGGACGCGATGCAATGCCGGCAGGTCCCGCAGCCGCAGTGCTACCAACCCAATCCTCCTCCCGCCCGCCTACTTCGGCGAGCCGTAGCGTTCCAAGATCGTCTCCCGGGTGATGAAGACCCCTTTCGGCTCGAGTTCCGCACGGCGGTGGCTGAGCCGCTCGAGTCCCTGCGGGTGGTATACGCTCATCACCCAGCGCAGGTAGGTGCCGGCCATGAACTTGCGCAGCGGCGGGAAGTCGAGCTCCACCACCTCGAAGCCGAACCTGCGCGTGCCGCGGAAGGCGACCGAGATGCCGAAGAAGACGTCGACGTCGCGGTAGCCCGGATCCTCGACGATCACGCGCGCGAGTTCGCGCATTGCGCGGTCGACGAGCGGAAGGGCGCGCATCACGCCGAGCGCCGCGAGCTGGGGGTTGCTGAAGTGAATCTCCCCGACCTTGTCTCCCGGCCGCACGACGCGCCCGTCCTTGAGGTGCGCCTCGATGCCCCGGTAGGTCACCTTGCCGATGCGCAGGACGCTGCGCGCGTCGCCGAGCCGCTCGATGTGGTTCAGCTTCTCGAAGCCGTACTCCCACACGCCCCAGACTGCCTGCAAGAGGCGCCTGCCGAAGGAGATCGGCTCCTCGTGGCGCAGCAGCTCCTCGAGCGTCACCGCCTTGTAGCCGAGCCGGACGATCTCCGGCAGCGCGATCTCGAGCGCCTTCGCGGTGTGCAGGCGCCCGTCTCGCCCGCCCGCGTCGTGCAAGAGGAAGATCTGGCCCGGCCGCAGCTCGCGCACGATGCGCGCGGCGAGCTCGGCGGGATCCTGCGCGGGCCGCCAGTCGCCCGGGTCGTAGGACCAGAGCGCGATGCGCTCTTGCGCCACGCTCGCCGCGATCGGTACGAAGAGGTTGAACTGCCCCCAGGGCGGGCGCACGTGACGCACCTCCGTGCCGGAAAGGCGCGAGAGCTCTCGGCGCGCGCGCACAACCTGCCGCAAAGTCCCCCAGGGCGTCAGCCACCAGGCGCTGCGGTGGCGCGCGCCGTGGCTCGCCACTTCGTGCCCCTCCCGCACGATCCGCTGCACGAGGTCAGGATGGCGCTGCGCCTCGGTGACGACGAGGAAGAACGTCCCGTGGGCGCCGCTCTCCGCGAGGGCGTGAAGCACTCCCTCGGTCGCCTCCCCGGGGCCGTCGTCGAAGGTCAGGCAGATGAAGTCCTCGACCACGCGCGGCCGCGCGATGGCGCCAAGGTGCATGTAGTGCCAGAGGATCTCCGGCAGGACCCAGTAGAGCAAGATGACGGCGGACAAGAGTTCGAGCCAGACCACCGCGTCGCCCCTCCCCTGTCGGTACTAGTCTCCTGCACCGGCCGGGCGGCGCAAGCGGTGCAGCGGATAGCTCAGGTAGAAGATCGCCATGATGCAGAGCACGATGGCAGCTACGACGAACGGGCCGCGGACGCCGAACTGGCTCCAGGCACGTGCTCCGAGCACAGGGCCCGTCGCAAGCCCGAGGCCTTCGACCGACATGAAGACTCCCCACAGCGAGCCCTCCGCGCCGCCCGGCGCGACGGACGCGAGCAGGGAGTTCCAGGCGGGCAGGATGAAGGCGTAAGCGAGCGCCGCCAGCACCCCGAAGCCGAGCGCCGCGCCGAAGGTGCGCGCCCCGCCGAGCAGCGTGAGGGCGATGCTGGCAAGGCCGAAGCCGACGACGAGCGGCGTCTTGATGCCGATGCGGTCCGCGAGGTGCCCGAACGGCACCATCAGCAGCACGGCGACCGCCCCGGCACCGAACAGGAGCTCCGCGTACCCTACGGGATTGAGGCCCAGCACGCGCTGGGCAAACACGTTGATGATCGGCAGGAAGAGGCCGAGCGACATCGTCTGGGCGAACATCCCCGGCAGGAGCGGCCGCACGCGCCAGAGCGCCGACGCGAGCGCGCGCAGTGGCGTCGCCGGCCTGCGCAGGCGGCGCGTGACGCCGGTGACGAGCGGCGCCCAGAGCGCGCCGATCATCTGCACCCCCAAGAGGAGGGCGAAGGCGTAGCCGAAGCTCCCGTGCACGAGGACGTTCGTGAGCACCGGTCCGAGACCCGCCCCGACCAGCCATGCGGCGAACACGTAGCCCATCGCCCCGCCGGCGCTCTGCAGGCGGTCTCCCGTCGCCTCGGTGACGGTCGCCGGCCAGAGCGGCGCCGTGCCGATGCCGTAGAGGCCCGTCAGCAGGTAGAGCGGCACCTTTCCGCCCAGCGCGAAGAGCAGCACCAGGGCCACGAGGGCGATCACCATGCCGACCGCGAGCGGGCGCCGCGTGCCGAAGCGATCGACGAGCCACCCGGCCGGTGTGCGGCAGATCGTGTCGACGAGGTAGTGTGCGGAGATGGCCCATGCCGCGGCGACGAGCCCCACATGCCAGCGCTGCGTCGCGAGCGCCGGAAGCAGGGTGATCAGCACACCATTGCGCACGAACTCCCCGAAGAAGACGATCAGCCCAAGTTTCAAAGAGCGTGCCAATGCGCCACATCCTTCGCGATCTCCGCAGCGGCGGCCGGCCGCCGAAGGCGTCGCGACCCCTGGGAAAGCCGTTCCCGCAGCGCCTCGTCGGTCACGAAGGCGCGGAACGCCGCGCGCAGGTCCGCCTGCTCGCGGACCCAGACGCCCGCGTGCGCGTCCGCGACGAACGCCGCATTGACCTCCTCCTGCCCGGGGATCGGGCGGAAGATCAGCATCGGCAGCCCGCACTGCAGCGTCTCCGTCACCGTCAGACCGCCGGCTTTCCCGAAGACGAAGTCGCTCGCGGCGTAGAGGCGCTCGATGTCTTCCACGAAGCCGAACACGCGCAGGCTCGCGCGCCTCCCCTGCGGCAGCGCCTCGAGCGCCGCGCGCAGCTGCGCGTCGCGTCCCGCGATCACGAGGAGCTGGCAAGGAAGGTCCTCGCGCATCAGCTCCCGCACGATGTCGGGGAAGCCACCGATCATGCCGTAGGCGCCGGCCATCGCGAGGACGGTCGGACGCTCGTCGAGGCCGAGCTCCGCATGCACCTCGGCGCGGCTCGGCAGCGTCGAGAAGCGCGGATGCACGGGGATGCCCGTCGCCAGGATCCGCTCCCCCGGCACGCCTCGCCGGATCATGCCCTCGCGTACCGAGTCGGACCCGACGTAGTAGCGGTCCACGTGCGGATGCAGCCACTGCGAGTGGACGGTGTAGTCGGTGATCACGACGAGGTTCGGAACGTTGACCTCTCCGCGGCCCTTCAGTGTCGAGAGGACGCCCGCCGGCGTCGGGAACGTGTTCACCACGACGCGCGGCCCGCGCGCCTGCAGGTGGTGTAGCAGCCGGCCGCGGCCCAGGCCGTTCAAGAAGCGTTGGATCGAGGAATCCGGCGCGATGCGCGACGTGCCGCTGTAGAACGCATGCCACAAGAGAGGCACGTGGCGCACGCTCAGGACGTAGGTGCGCGCGACGAGCCGGTTGAGTCGGTGGTCGACGAATTCGAAGTAGTCCTCTTCCCAGTGCGGCAACGGGGGCTGCAGGCCGTCAAGCGCCAGGGAGACCGCCTGCGCGGCCCGGCGATGCCCTTCGCCGTACATCGCGGACAGCAGCAGCACGCAATCAGCGTGCGTAGGGGACATGCGCGCACGTCCACCTCCTGGGGACACGGTTCGGCCCGGGGACTGCCATCCCCTGCCGCGTGTGGGCTGTGCCGGTCATTCTGCCCGGCCTGGCCAAGGATACTACAAGCGCCCAGGCGAGGAAACGCCCGCTTGAGCCCCGCGCATCCCGCCGCCTTGAGCGCGGGACACTAGCCTTCGGAGGCGACCGAAGTGGACGTGCTACAGCCCTACACGGACGCCGTGCGAGACGCCGCGAAGGCGCGCGGCCGGATGCATCTCGGCGGGATCCGCTTCTTCGTGCGCGGCGGGGCGGGAAGCCTCGACGCGGAGCTGCTCTCGTTCGCCGGGCCCGATCCACGGGAGGAGCGCGTCGTGGTGGCAGCCGGCGCGTGCCACCCTTTCCTCCTCCTCGAGACGCTGCCCGATCTCGCGGCGCGGCTCGAATCGCTCGGGAATGACCCCGTTGCTCCATAGGGTCTTCGCCGCAGGCATCCTCGCGCTCATCGCCGTGCTCGCCGCACTCGTCGAGCCCCCGCGCACCGCGGAGGGGCTCGTCTACGCACAGTTGCGGCTGCCGCTGCACGGTGCCGCGCTGGCCCATGGCAATGGGCTACTCTACTGGTCGCGCAAGGTGCAGTCCGTCCCGCCTTCCGTCCGCGCGCAGAAGACGCCGAAGCTCTTCACGGGCGAGACCCGCATCGTCTCCCAGGGCAAGCCGGGCAAGGTAGCGGTCGAGCGCCCCATCCACATCGCGGCGGACGGCCTCGCCCGCGCGCTCTCCATCCAGCGCGTGCCGCTCGCACCGGCGCAGCCGACGCGGGTGCTCGTCGGCACGACGCCGCCGCACTACCTTTTGCGCGGCGGCGTGCTCTACCGCTACTCCCGCCGCCTGACCCTGACCGCCACGGCCTACAACGCGAGCTATGCCCAGAACGGCCCGTGGGGGGCGACGGCGCGGCTGAACGGTGCCCCGCTCACGAAGGGCATGGTCGCCGTCGACCCGAGCGTGATCCCGCTCGGCACGCGGCTCTACGTGGAGGGCTACGGACCGGCCCTCGCGGCCGACACCGGCTCCGCGATCATTGGTGACCGCATCGACCTCTTCTACAACCTCGACGCGCAGCAGACTGCCGCGTTCGGCATCCAGAAGCTGAACGTCTACATCCTGGGGCCGCCCGGGTCGTGACGCAGGCCGCCCCCCGCCGTATGCTGGAGAGCAAAAGGGGGGCACTCCCGCTTGAAGGTCACCGTTCTCTACTTCGCCCATGCGCGCAGCGTGCGCGGACAGGCTTCGGAGTCGTTCGACGTTCCGGACGGCACGACGGTCGGCGCCTTGAAAGATACCCTCGCGCAGTTGCTCGGCGCGCGCGTCTCCACCTTCCTCCTGGCGAGGAACGAAGCCTACGCCGCGCCCGACGACATGCTGCGCGACGGCGACGAGGTGGCGGTCATCCCGCCCGTCTCCGGCGGTGCCGCGCTCGTCGGGCCGCAGGCGGTCGACGCCCTGTCGCTCGTGCA
>JAJYTV010000078.1 GCA_021792885.1 Bacillota bacterium | reverse complement strand
GCCACCCGAAAGGGCAGGCGCTGCATCCTGCGCAGTTCAACCGACGCTGCGGCGCGCGGCAAGCCGCTTTCGAAGAGGGCGAAGCGCCGCACGTCCCGCTGGGGGCCGGCGCGCAGTTCCCCCCAGCTCCAGGACTGGTAGATGCCGTGCTCCGGGAGCGCTTTCACGAGCGCATTCCAGCGCCGCTCGTCCATGCACTGCGCGAAAGTCAACCCGAGACCTCCAAGGAGAAAGGGCGCCCGTGGCGCTCTCGAGGGTGGAGCGGGCGAGGGGCCGCACGCCAGCCGCCACCGACCGGCCCCCGCTGCGCGTAGCGTGTGCCCGCGCGGTGGGGAGAATGCAGCGGGGCCCGCGCGTGTCACACGGGACACGAGGAATGGGACAGGAGGGGACGAATGCGCAGGGTGGGGAAGCGGGCCGCAGGCGCCAAGGCGCCTTCACGCCCAGCGCGGCCCAGCGGAGAAAGAGGGGAGCGGCGGCATGCCCAAGGTTGCGATCAAGCAGGTGGATGCCTTCACCGCGGTGCCGCTCGAGGGGAACCCGGTCGGCGTCGTCACTGCCGCCGAGGGACTGAGCGGCGAAGAGATGCAGCGCATCGCGCGCGAGATGAACTGCTCGGAGACCGCGTTCGTACTCAGGTCCAAGCGTGGGGATTTCCGCCTGCGCTACTTTACGCCAGCCGTCGAGGTGGATCTTTGCGGACACGCGACGATCGCGACGCTGCACGCCCTGCGGGAAGAGGGCAGGGCGGCGGGAGTGATGCGCGTCGAGACGAATGTCGGCCTCCTTGCGATGGAGGCGGCCGCGGACGGGATGTGCTGGATGCAACAGGCGCAGCCCGCGTTCCGCCCCTTCGCGGAGGATCCGGACGAGATTGCGGCGCTGCTCGGTCTGCGCCCAGTAGACCTCGAACCCGAGGGCGGCATCGGCATCGCCTACACGGGACTTTGGGACCTGCTCGTCGCGGTCCGGGATCTCAGCGCGCTGCAAGGCGCGCACCCGGATCCCGGCGCCCTCGCGGAGCACAACCGCCGGCACGGGATCACGTCGACCCATCTCTACTGCCGCGAGACGATGCTACCGGGCAGCACCCTGCACACGCGGGACTTCTCCCCTGCAGCAGGGGTTGCGGAGGATCCCCACACCGGAACCGCCAACGGGGCGCTCGGTGCCTACCTCGTTGCCGAGGGGAGGCTCGCGCCCGGGCATCACGTCTTCGAGCAGGGATGGACGGTCGGGCGGCCGGGGCAAATCCACGTCGAGGTCTCGCCGGGCGGGAAGGGCGTCCGGGTCGGCGGCGAGGCGGTTACCGTGATCGTAGGCAGCATCTTCCTCAGCTGACCCATGACATTTGTCATGCGCCGCGTAGGCAGCCAGTCACTGGTACGACGCGCACGGCCATGGCACTCTGGAAGTCGAACGCAGCATTTGGCAGGAGGGATCACACTGCCGCACAGCGAGGTCTTGCGCATCGTGGGGGTGCGCAAACGCTACGGGCAAGTGCAGGCCGTCGACGGCATCCACCTGACGATCGAACCGGGCGGGATCTTCGGGCTCCTGGGGCCGAACGGGGCCGGCAAGACGACGACCCTCGAGATGATCGAGGGCCTGCGCAGGCCCGACGAGGGCGAGATCCGCTACGGCGAATGGGACCTGCAGCACCACCAGAAGGTGGCGCGCGAGCGCTTCGGCGTGCAGCTGCAGACCTCCGCCTTCTTCGAGCTCTTGCGCGTCGAGGAGACGATCGACCTCTTCGCCAGCTTCTACGCCCGCACGCTGCCGCGCGAGGAGCTGATCGAGCGCTTCGAGCTGCAGGAGAAGCGCACCGCCTACGTGCAGAACCTCTCGGGCGGGCAGCGCCAGCGGCTCGCGGTGGCCGTCGCGCTCGTCAACGACCCGGAGGTCGTCTTCCTGGACGAGCCCACGGCCGGTCTCGACCCGCAGGCGCGGCGCAACGTCTGGGACGCGGTGCGCCACCTGCGTGACGAGGGGCGTACGGTCGTGCTCACGACCCATTACATGGACGAGGCCGAGGCGCTGTGCGACCGGCTTGCGGTGATGGACCACGGGCACATCCTCGACGAGGGTTCGCCGCAGGAGCTGATCCAGCGGCACCAGCCCGGCGCGATGATCGAGATGGACCCCTCCGTGCCCATCCCGGACGACCTGCAGCTGCCGGCGCTGGAGCGCATCCAGCGTGACGCCATCGCCACCGCGCTCGTGACCCAGAAGCTCGACGAGACGCTCGCCGGCCTCGCGAACTGGGCGCACGAGCGGGAGGTGCCGCTAACGGGGCTGCGCACGCGCACCGCCACGCTAGAGGATGTTTTCCTACACCTTACGGGAAGGAGCCTGCGCGACTGATGAAGCAGCTCTTCATGGTGACGGGGGCGCTGCTGCGCACGCTCTTGCGCAATCGGCAGGCCCTCTTCTGGACCTTCTTCTTCCCGGTGCTCCTGATGGTCGTGTTCGGTTTCCTGGGCAACTCGAGCTTCAAGCTCCACCTGCTCGTCGCCGGAGGCGGGTCCCCGGCGGAACAGCGGATCGTGCAGGCGTTCAAGAAGATCCCCTACTTTCAGGTGCAGACGAAGGGGAGGAGCGCCGCTGTCCACCTCGTGAAGGTCGGCCAGGCGGACGCGGTCCTGGTCCTGCCGAAGGACGCCGCCGCACCGCCATGGAAGGCGAGCCTGATCTACAACAGCTCGAACCTGCAGACTGCCCAGCAGACCGTCTCGGCGGTGGAGTCGGCCGCGGCCCAGATCAACCTCGCGTTCACGGGCCGCCCCGCGGTTCTGGCCGTGCAGGCGAAGGCGGCCTCCGGTAGCCGCAGCTCGTCCTTCCTCGACTTCCTCCTGCCGGGCATCCTGGCGCTCATGGCGATGCAGAACAGCCTCTTCGGCGTCGCCGGCAGCCTGACGCGCTGGAAGGAGAAGGGCGTCCTGCGCCGCTTCCTCGCGACGCCGCTGCGCCCCCTGCAGTTCCTCGGCGGCGTCGTCCTCTACCAGCTCGTCTTCGGCCTCCTGACCTCCGCCGTGATCGTCGCGATCGCGATGCTCGCGCTGAACGCGAACGTATACCTACCCATCCTGCCGCTGCTGATCGTGGTCGTGGTCGGGATGGCGGCATTCCTCAGCCTCGGCTTCGTGATCGCCGGCATCTCCCGCACGGAGGAGGCCACGCTGCCGATCATCAACGTGATCAGCTTCCCGATGATGTTCCTGAGCGGCGTCTTCTTCCCCGTGACGACGCTGCCGCCGTTCCTGCGGGCGATCGTGCACTACCTGCCGCTCACCTACCTCGTGGACGGGGTGCGCGGTCTGATGTCCGGGCAGTACGCGCCGTGGTCCCCGCAGGTCGGGGGAGACATCCTGGCGCTCGCCGCCTGGTTCTTGGTGCTCGCCGTGATCTCGACGCGGACCTGGCGCTGGGAATAGTGCCCTGCTTGAAGGGTCCCGGGGCGCTGCCCCGGGACCCTTTTCTTGCACCTCCCAGCAGGGCGCCGCCTATCCTGCCTTCGAGCCACGAAGGAGGCGGCGCCTTGGCGCGTCCCCAGGAAGGTCCCCCAGAGTTCGCGCCGCGGCAGGCGGCGACCATCCGAGGCCTGCCTGGCCTGCTCGCCCGCGCCGCGCTGGCGGCGCTCGCAGGCTGGGTACACGGTGCGTGGATCCCTCGCCTCTCGGTCGCGGTCCCCGCCCTTCTCCTCGGGACGGCCTTGGTGAGCGTTCCGGCCGCCGCGCCGCTGCGCAGGGCCGGAGAGGAGACCTACGGCTTGTGGCTGCGCATCGGCGCAGCGCTCCTCGGCGCTGGGGTGGACCCCGCGGCGGTTGGCGCGATGGGCCTGCGCGGCCTGCTGCTCGTCGGGCTCAAGATCCTCGTCGCGTTCCTCGGCGCGCGCTACGTGCTGCGCCGCTTCCTCCCGGCGAACACCGCGCGGCTGCTCGGCATCGGCAACTCCGTCTGCGGCGTCAGCGCCATCCTGGTCGCGAAGGACCGGCTCGGGGCGAGCGACGAGGAGACCGCGGCGGCCGCGAGCGCCGTGCTCGCAGTCGGCACACTTGCCGTCTTCGCGGCGCCGCTCGTCGCGTTGCGCTTCCACCCTGCGCCCTACATCGCCGGCGCGATCTGCGGTCTTGGCGTAGACAACACCGCGGAGGCGATCGCGTCGGGCGCCGCGTTCGGCCCGGTTGGGCTGCAGATGGCAAGCATGTTCAAACTCACGCGCAACGGGCTCTTGGGCTTCGTCGTGGCGCTGGCGCGCAGGCGGCCCGCGAAGGACGCGCTGCGCGGCATGCTCGCGGACTTCCCGCCGTTCATCGGCGGCTACTTCGCCCTCGCGCTCGCGCGGCTCTCGGGGCTCCTTCACCCGCAGTGGATCGCGTTTGCATCGCAGGCAAGCGAGTTCGCTTTCGCGCTTGCCTTCGTCGGCGTCGGCATGGTGCTGCGGCGCACGCTCTTTGCAGGCCACGCGCGCGACATGCTGCGCGGCGCCCTCTACCTGCTCGGCACGCTCGCTGCGAGCGCCGCCCTCGTACTCCTGGTCGGCCCCTAGCCGCCCGGCTGTTCTCCTTTCGAGAGCCGCCGCAGGCTGAACTCCTCGCGCTGCAGGACGTCCGGATCGATGTGCGCCGCCTGGTCGACGAGGCGGCGCAGCGGAAGGGCGTCGCGCGGGCGGCCGGCGGTGAAGGCAGCCCCGATCGCGCCGCCTTGCAGGTAGAAGGCGACGAAGCTGCGCGCCATGAGATCGCCGCGCAGCACCATGCGATCCCAGCGCTCCGCGTGGCCGAAGTACTGGAACGTCACGTCGTACTGGTCGCTCCAGAAGAAGGGCGAGGCCTCGAACGGGGCGTCTTCGCCGAGCATGGCGCGCGCCGCGTGCTCTCCCATCGCCCGCGCGATGTCCCAGTGCTCGATGCGGACATGGCGACCGCGCAGGGGGAAGCGCGCCACGTCGCCTGCCGCGAAGACGCCGGGCATGGACGTCTGCAGGCGGCTGTCGACCTCGATGCCGCCGTCCGCGCCGAGCAGTTCCCCGTTCGGCGCGACGCCCACCCCGACGACGGCAAGGTCGCAAGGGAAGCTGCGGCCGTCCTGCACTTCCACGGAGCGCACGGCGCTGTCCCCCGCGAAGCGGACCACCGTTGCCCCGGTGACGAGCTCGACCCCGTGCTCTTGATGCAACTGCGCAAGACCCTGCGCGACCTCCTCGCCGAGGAGGTGTCCGAGCGGCGCGGGAAGCGCTTCGAGCAGCACCGCCTTCTTGCCGAGCTGGGCCGCCGCGGAGGCGACCTCGAGTCCGATGAATCCTCCTCCGACGACGACGACGCGCCCTGCCGCAGCGAGGCGCTCGCGCAGTGCGCGCGCGTCTTCGAATGTGCGCAGGTAGACTACGCCCTGAAGGTCACCGCCGGGCACCTCGAGGCGGCGCAGGCGCGCGCCGGTCGCGAGCAGCAGCCGGTCGTAGGTGAGGCGGCGTCCGTCCGCGAGCGTCAGGGCGTGCTGGTCGAGCGCCGTCGCACGCGTGCCGAGGAGCAGCGCGATGCGCTGCTCCTCGTAGAAGGACCGGGGCTGCAGGGCGATGTCCACGGCCTCCTGCGTTCCCAGGAGGAATCCCTTCGAGAGCGGAGGCCTGTCGTAGGGGAATTCCACCTCCGCCGAGACGAGCTGCAGATCCCCGTCGTACCCGGCGGCGCGCAGGGCTTGCGCGGCGTGCACGCCGGCGACCGACGCGCCGACGATCACCACGCGGCGCATCTAGTCGTGCCTGCGGCCGACCGGGATCTTGCCGCCCTCCACCCGGACGTCGTCGACCGGCTCCGGCGCCGTCGCCGGTCCTTCGACGACCGCGCCCGCCTGCAGGTCGAAGCGCGCGGAGTGCATTGGGCAGACGACGCAGCCTTCCTCGATCTCGCCCTCCGCCAGGTCCTCCTGCTCGTGGGTGCAGATCGCGCCGATCGCGCGGATCTGCCCGCCGTCGTTGGCGAGCAGCACGAGATCCTTCCCGACCCGGACGCTGCGCAGTGCCCCCGGCGGGAGTTCGCTCGCGGCGAGCGTCTCGCTGTATCCTTCCATGGGACTTACTGTGCCCCTGCGGCGGCCCCGCCCGCGCGCAGGCGCAGGCGGTGGCCGAAGCGCTGGCGCTTCACTGCGAGGTAGCGCCAGTTGTGCTGTCCCGGCGCGATCTCGAGCGGCACCTCCCGCGCGACGTCGATGCCCTCGGCGCGCAGCGCCGAGGACTTCGCGGGATTGTTCGTGAGCAGCGCGACGCGCCGCACGCCGAGATCGCGCAGGATGTCGGCCGCCTGACGGTAGTCGCGCCCGTCCGGTGGGTAGCCGAGCAGCACATTCGCGTCGTAGGTGTCGGTGCCGGTCTCCTGCAGCATGTAGGCCTCGATCTTCGCCGCAAGTCCGATGCCGCGTCCCTCCTGGCGCATGTAGAGGAGGACGCCGGCCGGTGCGGCGCCGATCTCCTGCAGCGCGCGCTCGAGCTGCGGGCCGCAGTCGCAGCGCAAGGAACCGAGCGTGTCGCCGGTGAGGCACTCGGAGTGCACCCGCACGAGCACGGGCTCGTCCGTGTGCAGGTTGCCGTGCACGAGGGCAAGGTGCGCCTCACCGCCGCCGGAATTCGGGTAGGCGTAGGCGGTGAACTCGCCGTGCTTCGTCGGCAGGAAGGCTCCGCCGGTGCGGCCGGACGTGCGGTGGAGGGGCTGCTTCTTGTCTGGCATGGTACCATCTCCCTAAGAACGTCACATTCCATAGTAACGCACTCAAGATAGCATGCAATCGTCCCGCGTACCCGTTCTGCGCGAGAACAATTGCCGGGAGGACACCGCACGGTGGAACTGCGCCCCTTGCGCGAAGCGGATCTTGGAGCCTACTACCGCTGGCAGGACGAGGAACGGCACTGGGATCGCTACACCTGCAGACCGGTAGAGATCGTACGGCCGTACACCGTGTTCGCGGACCGCTATCTCGAGGCGACCCGCTCCGGACGCCAGGTCGTCTTCAGCATCCTTGTGGGGGGCGAGGTCGTCGGCCGGCTCGTCGCGTTCGATTACAACACGCGCAACCGCAGCGCGGAGATCGGCTACTACCTCGAGGAGCGCTCGCGCGGGCAGGGCGTCGGCACAGAGGCGCTGCGAGCGTTCGCGGACGCGCTCTTGAGCCTGCCGCGGTGGAACCTGCACAAGCTCTACGCGACGACATCCGCGGACAACGCACCGTCGCAGGCGATCCTGCGCAAGGCAGGATTCCGCGAAGATGGCAGGCTACGCGAGCATTACCTGCTGGACGGCACCTTCCATGACCAGGTATTCTGCTCGCTGTTGCGACGCGAGTGGGCGCAGCCCGAGCGCTAGACCGAAAGAGGTCGCATGCAGGTTCTGGGCGGAGCAATAGCGAGCCGCCCGCCGCAGCGCTTTCGCTGCACAAGAGAGTGTAGGTTTCAGACGGTTTTCATCGAAACTGGGCTACACTGCACCAGGAGATCACGGAGGGGGCAACCACACGCGTGTGCGGCATCGCGGGAATGGTCGACCTGGACGGGCGCGCGGAG
>JAJYTV010000077.1 GCA_021792885.1 Bacillota bacterium | reverse complement strand
CCCGCGTTCGTCGGGCGCGAGTACGACGCCGCGCTCCTCCGGGAATTGCCGGGGACGGTCGATCCGTGCGGCGAGCGCGGGGAGTTCCACAGCTTCGTCTGGGACGGACCCATCTTCGAGCGCCCAGTCCCGGTCGTCCGCGGCGAGGCGGTGCTGCGCGACGGCTTCTGGTTCCAGGACGTCCTGCCGGCCCCCTCGGCCGCGGAGGGCCGCTAGGCCGAGGGGGCCTCCCCCCCGCCGACGACGATCCCCTTTCCGGCTTCCTTGCCGCTGTACAGGCGATGGTCCGCGAGGCGGTACGCCTCGGCGAACGTGTGGGCCTCGCGCGGCAGCTCGACGGCGCCGCAGGTCGCACCCGTACCGAACTCCGCGAGCGGGCTCTGCGCCAGGACGGCGTGCAGCCGCTGGCGGGCGGACTCGCCCCAGGGCGCGTCGTAGAGCACGAAGACGAACTCGTCCCCGCCGATCCGCGCGACCTCGTCCTCCGGGCGCAGTGCGCGCCGTGCGTGGTCCGCGAAGCGGTGCAGCAGGAGGTCGGCCGCCTGGTGCCCCTGCTGGTCGTTCACCCGCTTGAGATCGTCGACGTCGACGAGCGCAAAGAGGGCGGAGCGCCGGCGGCGCCCGCGCAGAAACGCCTCGAGGCGCTCCTCCAGGGCACGTCGGTTGAGCGCCCCGGTCAGTGGATCGCGCTCCGCGACGTGCAGGAGCTCCCGCTGGCGGCGCCGGTTCACCGTGGCAAGGCTCGTGAACTCGAAGACGGGAAGAAGGTCCGTCTCGCGGTCGCGGGAGGCGACGGCGACCAAAAGCACGGCGACGGGGTCGCGCTGGTCCCGCACCACGTGCAGGTAGTTCGGCAGGGTTCCCACCTGCAGCGGGTGGTCTTGTGCCAGCCACCCGCTCTCCGGCAGTTCCCCCAGGCGCTCCGCGAGGAACTGCTGCATGCGCGCGCGCACGCCGCGCCCGGTGAAGATCCCCCACTGGTCGTGCGGGGTGAAGGAGGCGTTGCCCGAAGACTCCCTCATCCAGAGCGCGCCTCCGCGCACGCCGGCGATGCGGTCCCAGCCACGGCGGAAATCGTGAAACGCGGCGATCGACGGCGAGGAGAAGTCATCGTCGGGCTCGAGCGTCGGCTGGTAGTCGAGCGCGATCTGCGCGTTGCGCAGCATCCAGCGGAAGATCTCCTCCTTGCGCTGCAAGGAGCCGAGCAGTTCCTGGTTCGAAATCAAGGTGCCGAGCAGCGGTGCGAGCTCCCCGATCGCCGCGACGGCGGCGTCCGGCAGCCGCTGCGCGCTCTCGTCGGCGATGGTCAGCACGCCCTGCACGATGCCGGCGTGCATCAGGGGGATCGCGACGCGCACCCCCGTACCGTGGCGCCCGCCGCTTTCCACCCGCACAACGCTGCGCCGATCGTACGCCTGGGCCACGATGCTCGTGGGCGGCTGCAGCGGCACGGACGAGAACGCAACGCGCGCATCCCCCTCCTGCTTGCCCGCGAGGGCGACGCAGCGGTTCGCAGCCGGCTGCGGCTGCCAGAGTGCGGCGCTGTGGAACGGCAGGGAGTTGACGAAGCGCCGTGAAGTCTGCGTGAAGTCCTCGCCGCCTTGCCAGCGTGCGAGCCAGCGCGCGACCTCCTTGCGCCAGAAGAGGTGGTGTCCCAGGCCGCCCGTCTCGCCCGCCTCGCCGACGGCAAGCGCCTGCGCCGCTGTCTCCTGCTGGGCAGGCAGCGGCCCGAACGTCTCGACCGCCCCCACCACCTCGCCCTGCTTCGAGACGATCGGCTGCGCCGAGATCTCCACCCATTCGCGCTCGCCGGCTTCGCGCCGCAGGCTGACGACGCCCCGCTGCGTCTCGCCTGTCCGCATCGCGGTCACGAGCGGGCAAGCGCGGAAGCAAAGGCGCGTTCCGTCGGCGTCGCGGTGGTCGAGGCCGCTGAGCCAGCAGGTCGTGCCGGTGAGCGAGATCGCGCTGTGGCCTGTCAGCGCTTCCGCCTCCGGGCTCCAGTAGAGGATGCGGCGCGCGCGGTCGACGACGTAGCGGGGCAGACCTGCCCCGCCGGCGGCGTCCTGCGCCGCCTCCTCCAGCGCCCTGCCGGGGAGGTCGCGGAACATGGGCTCCGCCTTGGGCTCCCGCGCAGGGGGGCCGAGCAGGAATCCTTGGCCGAGAACGACGCCGCGCATCACGACCTCGTCCAGTTCCGAAGGGGTCTCGATGCCCTCCGCAACCACTGCGACGCCGAGGTCGGAGCACATGTGCACGAGGACCGACACGATCTCCTGGCGCCACGCATCCTTGTCGATGCCGTGGATGAAGCGCTGGTCGATCTTGACGACGTCCGGGTGCAGCGCGAGGATCGCCGCCTCCCCCGCGAAGCCCGACCCGAAGTCGTCCAGGGCGATGCGGAAGCCCTGGGCACGCCATGCGGCGACCTGCGCCTGCAGCGCCTCGGGATCGTCGAACAGGGGAGAGGACTCCGAGATCTCCACCACGGTGTGCTCCGCGCTCCAGGGCTGGTCCGGGGGTGCGATCGGCAGCCCGACGAAGCGGGGGTTCGCGTTGACGAACAGCGTGCCGGGACGCGCGAGGTCCCGCGCGGCACTGCGGAAGGCGAGGAAGCGGCAGCGCTCCTCGAACTGCTCGTCCACCGCCTCCCGGCGCGCCAGTTCGAAGAGGGCCTGGGGGGTCTCGAAGGGGTGCCCGACCGGCCCGCGGATCAGCGCCTCGTGGCCCCAGATCGAGCCCGTGCGCAAGTTGTAGATCGGTTGCCAGGCAATCCAGAGATCGCCAGTCAGTTCATCCAGCATCATGATCCCCCGCTTCGATCCGATCGGGGCCGGGCGGTCTTCTGGCCGCGGCGCGCCCTTTGGAAGGCGTCGAACTGAGCCTTCCGTAAAGGTTCGCATGGGTCCGCCGGCGGTGCGAGGTCCATCTGTCGTACACGGGCCTGCCACTCGGCGGAAAAGACTTCTATCCTTCGACCGCAATCTCCCGCATCCGGGCGTGCTCGATGTGAAAGCCGCGCAGCTGCCCCTCCAGGGGTGCGGCGATCAGGTAGAAAGCGCTTGGGTGGACGGCCTCCCCGAGGTCGGTGGGGGACGGCTCGGCGGGACCTGCGGGATGCGAGTGGAAGATGCCTCGCAGCTCGATGCCCCGCTCCGCGAAGCGCCGCTCCGCCGCGAGGATCTCGTCCGGCGCGATCGCGTAGCGCTGCGCGCTCTTCGCCGCGTTGCGGCAAGGGACGAACAGGAGGAGCTCCTCGCCCCTGCCGCCGAGGAGGCCGCAGGCCTCCAGCGGCAGATCCCGCAGCGCGTGCGAGAGCATCTCCTCGCGCAGGCCCGGCGCGAGGCGCATCACTCCTCCTCCTGCAGCGGCAGGCCAGCGGCCCGCCAGCCGATGAGTCCGCCCGCGACGCTGCGGGCCGAGAAGCCGCGCTGCTGGAGGAGGTCCGCGGCGATCCGAGAGCGCCTCCCGACATCGCAGAAGACGATCACCTCTTTGCGCGGGTCGAGCGGCAGCTCTCCCGCCGCGACCTCCTCGAGCGGCACGGCGTGCGCGCCCATCACCGTCGGGCGGCGCAGGTCCGCCCGCGGGCGGACGTCCAGCCACTGGACCCGAGGGTCGCTGACGAGCCTTGCGGCCTCGATCGGCTGCAGCTCCCTGACATCCTGCGTCGGGGCGCTCGGCAGGGGCGCGCCGCAGAACGCCTCGTAGTCGATCAGGCCCTCTTGGGTCGGGTGCTCACCGCAGACGGGGCACGCGGGATCGCGGGCGATGGGAAAGCTGCGGCTGCGCGCGAGGAGCGCGTCCACCACGAGCAGGCGGCCGGCGAGGCTCTCCCCCGCGCCCAAGATCAGCTTCACCGCCTCGAGCGCCTGGATCGACCCGATCTGCCCCGCGAGCGCGCCGAGCACGCCCGCCTCGGCGCAGCTCGGGACGCTGCCAGGGGGAGGGGGAGCGGGGAAGAGGCAGCGGTAGCACCCGCCGCCCGGAAGGTAGACGGCGACCTGGCCCTCAAAGCGCAGGATCGAGGCGTCGACCCAGGGCAGCGACAGCATCGTCGCGGCGTCGCTCACGAGGTAGCGGGTGGGAAAGTTGTCTGAGCCGTTGACGACGAGGTCGTACTGCGAGAGGATCTCGCGCGCGTTCTGCGCCGTGAGATAGACGGGGTGGGCTTGCACCTCGATCGCGGGGTTCAGGGCGAGGAGCGCCTTTCGTGCCGACTCCGCCTTGAGCATCCCGACGTCCTCGTCGCGGTGCAGGGGCTGGCGGTGCAGGTTCGAGCGCTCGACGCGGTCGCCGTCCACGATCCCGAGGTGCCCGACGCCCGCCGCCGCGAGGTAGGTCAGCGCGGGAGCGCCGAGTCCCCCCGCCCCGATGACGAGCACCCGCGCCTCCTGCAGGCGCTGCTGGCCGATGAGCCCGACCTCCTCGAGCACGATCTGGCGCGCGTAGCGCTCGACCGCCTGCCCGTCCTGAGGAAGCGGGCGCACCCGTAGCGCACAGTGCGCGTCCTCGGCGATGCGCGCGCTGCGGCCGCCCAGCAGGCGCAGCTCCCGCCCTCCCGCGCAGAAGTCCACGTCCTGCGCGAGGCCGCCAGGCGCAGTGAGGCGCGCGAAGAGCTCCGGATGCTCTCCCCGCAGCCCTTCGAGCACTTCCCCGAGCGTGCCGCCCTGCCCCTCGATCTGCGCCCTGCCCGCGCAGAGCGCCTGCAGTTCGGCCGGAACCTCGATGCGCAATCCCACCGCCCCCCCACAGGACGACGAAGCCCCCGCGACGGGCGCGGGGGCTCTGCGCTCAGGCCATCTTGCCGTCTGCCGCGAGCGCCGCGTCGTTCAGGATCTCGTAGAGCGTCGGGTGCGCGTGCACGACCTCCTGCAGGTCGTAGAGCGAGCCGTCGAACTCCAACGCGAGGGTACCCTCCGCGATCAGGTCGGTCGCGTGCGGGCCGATGATGTGCACGCCCAGGAGGTCGCCCGTCTCCTGGTCGGCCACGAGCTTCGCGATGCCGTTCTCCTCGCCGTAGATGAGGGCCTTGCCGTTCGCCTTGAAGAAGAACTTGCCGACCTTCACCTGGTGGCCCTGCTCTTTCGCCTGCTCCTCCGTGATCCCCACCGATGCCACCTCGGGACGCGTGTAGGTGCAGCGCGGCATGCGGCTGTAGTCGAGGCCGTGCGGGTTCTCCCCGAGGATCGCCTCGACCGCCGTGATCCCCTCGTGCACTGCGACATGCGCGAGCTGCAGCCCGCCGATCACGTCGCCGATCGCGAAGATGCGCGGGTCGCCGGTGCGCATCTGGTGGTCCACTTTGATGTAGCCGCGCTCCATCTGCACCTTGTCGAAGTTCTCGAGGCCGAGCCCTTCGCTGTTCGCCTTGCGTCCGATCGCGACGAGGATCGTGGCGGCCGTGAGCGTCTTGCGCCCGTCCTTGCCCTCGACCTCGATCGAAGCGCGGCCGCCCTTCGCCTGGAAGCTCGCGGTGTCGACGGAGTGTCCCGGGTAGCACTCGATGCCGCGGCGGGTGAAGAGGCGCTGCAGCTGGTCCGAGATGTCCTTGTCCTCGAGCGGCAGAAGGCGCGGCAGCGCCTCGACGAGCTGCACCTTGACGCCGAGGTCGTTGAAGAGCGACGCCCACTCGCAGCCGATCGCGCCGGCGCCGACGATGATCACGTCCTTCGGCAGCTTGCCCATCTCGAGCGCGTGGTCGCTGGAGATGACCGTCTTCCCGTTGAACGGCAGGCCCGGCAGTTCGCGCGCCGAGGAACCCGTCGCGATGACGATGTAGTCCGGCGAGAGGAGTTCGCGCTCGCCGTCCGGCCTCTCCACGGAGACGGCGCCCGCTGGCGCGAAGATCGAGGGCGGCATCAGCGTGCCGACGCCCTCGTAGACCTGCACCCCGGCCCGCTTCAGCAGTCCCTGGACGCCCCTGTAGAGCTGGTCGACGATCTTCTGCTTGCGCTCCTGGGCCCTTCCGAAGTCCACCTCCGGAGCCCCGGCCTTGATGCCGAACTCCTCGGCCTCACGCAGCGTCGCTGCGAGCTCCGCCGTGCGCAGGAGCGCCTTCGAGGGGATGCAGCCCTTGTGCAGGCAAACGCCCCCGACCTTCTCCTTCTCCACCACAGCCGTCTTGAGCCCGGACTGCGCTGCCCGGATCGCGGCCTCGTAGCCGCCGGTGCCGCCGCCCAGGAACAGGACGTCGATCTTCTCCTCCGCCAATTCCGTCCCTCCTGCTGCCGGCCCGCGCCGGCAGGTGATGGCCCGTCTGGAGCGTAGCATGACGCCCCGCAGGTGGAAAGTGCCGCCCGCTCACGCCCCGGCGGAATCCCTCTTGCGCTGGCGCCTGCGCACCACGATGTACGCGACGAGCGCGACCGCCGCGACGGCGAGGATCGCGATCCAAAAGCGCGAGATCCAGGTGAAGAGCACTTTGTAGCGCGGTCCCACGAGATAGCCTGCCCCCGCCGCGATGACCGGCCAGAGCACGGCGCCGATGCTCGTGAAGACGAGGAACCTCGGGTATGGCATGTCGAAGAGACCGGCGGGGTACGAGATGATCGCCCGCACCCCGGAGATCAGCCGGCCGATCAGCACTGCGATGTCGCCCCGACCGTGGAAGAACTTCTCCGCCTGCCGCAGGCGTTCGTCGGTGAGCCCGACCCTGGCCCCGTACTTCAGGATCAGGTGGCGGCCGCCGCGTCGCGCGATGAAGTAGGAGATGTGGGCACCCGCAATCGACCCGAGCGCGCCCGTCAGGATGACGAGCGGCAGCGAAAGCCTGCCCTCGGACGCAAGCACGCCCGCGCCGATCAAGGAGATCTCGCTCGGCGACGGGATGCCCACCGACTCGATCAGCAGGACGAGGAAGAGTACAGGATAACCAAGCGTGCCGAAGATGTGTATAGGACGCTCGGCCCGGAAGGCACTGCGGGCCGAACGGCTTCCCTCCTTCCGGCGGCGGCCCGCGCCGAGATTGCACGGCGCGGGCGGTGGCAAGCCTTTGCTGTAGTTTATCATGGAGGCGAGGTGTCCCTACTGTCATGAAAGACCAAATCCTTCGCGCCACCTCCGCCAAGGGGCAGGTGCGTGGAATCGCCATCACGGGGACGCACCTCGTCGAGGCCATCCGCCGTCGCCACCGCACCTACCCCGTCGCGACCGCAGCGCTCGGCCGGGCCCTGCTCGGCACGCTGCTCCTGGCGCAGGCCCTGATCAAGCCGCCCGACCGCCTGACGCTGCGCCTTCTGGGCGACGGCCCGCTCGGCGCCGTCGTCGCGGACGCGGACGCCCTGGGCACCGTGCGGGGCTACGTGCTCGAACCGAAGGTCGCGCTGCCGCTCAAGGAGAACGGCAAGCTCGACGTCGGCCGCGCGGTCGGGCGCAACGGTACGCTCGCCGTCTCCCGCACGAGCCAGGACGGCCCGCCCTACTCGTCCTCGGTGCGCCTCGTGACAGGCGAGATCGGCGAGGACCTGGCCCACTATCTCTGGCGCTCCGAGCAGGTGCCGTCGGCGGTCACGCTGGGAGTACTCCTGCGCGCGACAGGTACGGTGCAGGCGGCTGGCGG
>JAJYTV010000076.1 GCA_021792885.1 Bacillota bacterium | reverse complement strand
CCTCGTGCCGGAAGGCCGGCATCTCCGCCTCCGTGCGCCGGTAGAGCACGACGACGTCCTCCGCTCCGAGGCGCAGCGCCTCGCGCGCGACGTCCATCGCCGTGTTGCCGCCGCCGACGACGGCGACGCGCCGCCCGACCGGAAGGGGCGTGCCGTCCTTCAGCGCCTCGATGAACGGGAGCGACTCGTAGACGCCGGGGAGTTCGTCTCCCGGATAGTGCACGTCGGCGTCGCGGCCGAGGCCGATGCCGAGGAAGACGGCGTCGTACTCGCGCTGCAGCAGCAAGAGATCCTCGTCCGTCTCGACGGGCGTCGCGAGCTGGAAATGCACGCCCATGGCACGCAGGCGGTCCGCTTCCTGCGGCAGGGGCTCGCGCACCTGACGGTAGGGCGCGATCGCGTAGCGCACGAGCCCTCCGACCTCCGCGCGGTCGTCGAAGATGGTGACGGAGTAGCCGAGCGGCGCGAGCGTCGCGGCGCAGGCCATGCCGGCGGGACCTGCGCCGACGACGGCGACGCGCAGCCCGTTGTGCGGCAGGTGGCTGACCTCAGGCGGGAGCGAAAGGGCGTAGTCGGTCGCGGCGCGCTGCAGGCGGGCGATCGAGACGGGGCGCCGCCCCTCCCGTTCCAGCACGCAGGCTGCCTCGCAGAGCACCTCGGTCGGGCAGACGCGGGCGCAGCTGCCGCCGAGGGGGTTCTCGGCGAAGATCATGGCCGCCGCGAGTCCGGGTTGCCCGTAGGAGAGGTTTCGGATGAAGCCGGGGACGTCGATGCCCGCAGGGCACGCGACAGTGCAGGGTGCTGGGGCCGTCGCGCTGCCGCATTCAAGGCAGCGTGCGGCCTCGGCGGGAACCTCCGCGTCCGCGAGCGGCGGGTGCAGCTCGAGGGCGAGGGTCGCCGTGGGGTCCGCCGAGGCGGATGGCGGCGCCATGTGGTCACTGGCCATTTCGGACCACTCCCCTTCCGCGAAACGATCAGGCTGCTTCCTTCAGCGCCTGCAAGAGCCCTTGCAGGGCTCCCTTGGCGTCGCCGAAGTACATCATCGTGTTGGGCTTGAAGAACAGCGGGTTGTCGATCCCAGCGAAGCCCGCCGCCATCGAGCGCTTGTTCACGATGACCGTCTTCGCCTGGTCGACGTTGAGGATCGGCATGCCGTAGATCGGGCTGCCGGGATTCTCGCGCGCGTCCGGGTTCACGACGTCGTTCGCGCCGACGACGAGGACCACGTCGGTGCGCTGGAACTCGGGGTTGATGTCGTCCATGTCGTAGAGGCGGTCGTACGGCACGTTCGCCTCGGCGAGCAGCACGTTCATGTGGCCGGGCATGCGTCCCGCCACAGGGTGGATGGCGAAGCGCACGTCGACGCCGCGGGCCACGAGCGCGTCCATGAGGTCCTTGCACTCCTGCTGTGCGCGGGCGACCGCGAGGCCGTAGCCCGGCACGATCACGACGCGCTGGGCGTAGGCGCAGAGCATGCCCACCTCTTCCGCGTTGGTCGGGTGGATCTCGCCGCGTTCCGAGGAGCCCTTCGCGGTGACCTTGGAGCCGAACGCGGAGAAGAGCACGTTGAAGATCGAGCGGTTCATCGCGCGGCTCATGATCAGGGTGAGGATCGTGCCCGAGGAGCCGACGAGGGCGCCGGCGACGATCAGCACGTCGTTCTGCAGCACGAAGCCGGCGGCGGCCGCCGCGATGCCGGTGAAGGCGTTCAGGAGGGCGATGATCACCGGCATGTCGGCGCCGCCGACGGGCAGGACGAAGGAGACGCCGAGCACGAGGGCGCCGGCGATCAGGATCCAGTCGAGCAGGAGACGGTCCGCCTGCGGGGCGATCGGCACCGCGACCGCCAGCGCGACGAGAGCGACCAGGATGATGGCGTTCACGACGTTCTGGCCCTTGAAGGAGATGGCGCGGCCGGTGATCCACTCCTGCAGCTTCATGAAGGCGATGATGCTTCCGGTGAAGGAGATCGAGCCGACGAGCATGTCGAAGAGGCCGGGGACGGCCTCCGCAAGGCCGGGGTAGCTGCCGTGCCCGATCGCCTGCAGGGCTTCTGAGAGCGCGATCAGCGCCGCGGCGCCGCCGCCCATGCCGTTGAACACCGCGACCATCTGCGGCATCGCGGTCATCTTGACGGCCCGCGCCGAATAGGTGCCGATCACGGCGCCCACGACGACCATCGCGAGAAGCACGGCGACGTTCGCGATCGAGGAGCCGATCATGGTGAAGGCGACCGCGATGACCATGCCGGCGGCGGCGACCTGGTTGCCGGAGCGTGCGGTAGCGGGATTGCGCAGGCGCATCACGCCGACGATGAAGAGGATTGCGGCGACCATGTAGGCCGCTTCGCGTAGGCTCGTCATTTGCTTGCCTGTCCCTTCTCGCTGGGGCTCTTGCGGAACATCTCGAGCATGCGGTCCGTGACGACGAACCCGCCGACGACGTTCAGGGTCGCGAGCAAGACGGCGATCGCCGCGACGATCAGCTGGGAGGGGCCGGACGCGGTGGCGATCACGATCAGGGCGCCGACGATCAGGACGCCGTGGATCGCGTTCGTCGCCGACATCAGCGGGGTATGGAGCACGGGCGGGATCTTCGTGATCAATGACCAGCCGACGAAGACGGCGAGCAGGAACGAGAAGAGCTCCTGCAGCAGGTTTGCATGCACCGGGATAGCACCTCTCTCGCGTGTGGGATGGGAACGCCGGGAACCGGCGCTAGAGCGCTGCGGCGAGCCGCTCTCGCGTGGCCTTGTGCACCAGTTCGCCGCCGGCGCTGACGCACGTGGAGCGCAGGATCTCGTCGTCCTCCGGGACGGGCCCGAGCTCCGCCGCGCGCTGGGTCTCGCCCACCCAGACCTGCATGGCGTGGCTGAGGAAGGTCACGAGGTTGCGCGAGAAGAGCTGGCTTGCGGGCAGCGGCATCGTCGAGGGCACGTCGAGGCGGCCGTCGATGATCACGCCGCCCTCCGTCACGACGACGTCGCCGGGCTGCGTCAGCGCGCAGTTGCCGCCGGTCTCCCCGGCGAGGTCGACGATCACGGCGCCGGGGTGCATCGAATCGACCATCTCGCGGCTCACGAGCACCGGCGCGCGGCGGCCGGGAACCATCGCGGTCGAGATCACGACGTCGGCCTTGCGCACGGGTTCCGCGAGCGCCTGGCGCTCGCGCTCCTCTTCATCCTCCGCCATCGCCCGCGCGTAGCCGCCCTCGCCTTCCCCATCCTGGACGGGCAGGCTAAGGAAGCTCGCGCCGAGGCTCTCGACCTGCTCGCGCGAGGCGGGGCGCACGTCGAAGGCCTGGACGACGCCGCCCAGGCGGCGCGCGGTGGCGATCGCCTGCAAGCCGGCGACGCCTGCGCCAAGCACCAGCACCTTGGCGGGCGGGATTGTACCGGCCGCCGTCATGAGCATCGGGAAGAAGCGCTCGGCCAGGAGTGCTCCCTGCAGCACCGCACGGTAGCCCGCGACCGTGCTCATCGCGGAGAGGACGTCCATGCTCTGCGCGCGGGTGATGCGCGGCATGAGATCAAGGCTGAAGCTGATGGCGCCGCTCTTCGCGACGCGGCCGGCGACCTCCGGTTCCACGAGCGGCATCATCTGGGCAATGAGCACGGTGCCCGGCCGCAGGAGCGGGAGTTCGTCGTCCAGCGGGGCGCGGACCTTGAGCAGGAATTCGGCCTTGGAGAAGACGGATTCGGCGTCGGGCAGGATCTCCGCTCCCGCCTCCGCGTAGAGCGCGTCCGGCATTTGGGCCTCTGCGCCCGCACCGGTCTCGATGCCGACCTGGTGACCCTTCTTCACGAGCTGCGCCACTGTTTCCGGAACGAGTGCGACGCGGCGCTCGCCAGGCTTTCTTTCCCGGGGTACGCCTATGTACACCGACACCACCTCTTCCTGAACGATAAAAATTTGGACCCCCCGGCGGGCAGGGTCCAAGGAACCGAAGCCGTTCGCCCAAGTGGCCCTGGCCACGGAGGGCGATCGGCCCCCGAGTCCTCGCGTTGGCGGCACCTTTTCGGGGCGCTCGGGCGAAACTCCTTGCGGTGATGTATGGTCGAACGGAGAATTTGCCACACCTGAAAGGAAGCGACGGGGTTTGGGAGAGGCGCTGCGGGCGGAGGCGGGCAAGGCGGCAACCGCGCTCGTGGAGCCGGGGATGCGGCTCGGCATCGGCAGCGGGAGGACGGTGCAGGCGTTCCTTGCGGCGCTCGCGCCGCGCATCCAGGGCGGATGGCGCCTCGCGGCGGCCTGTGCGTCGGTGGAGAGCGCGCAGGCCGCGCGGCGTGTCGGCATCGAGGTGCTCGCAGAGGAGGAGGTCGGGCAGCTCGACCTCGCGATCGACGGCGCGGACCTCCTCACGCCGCAGCTCGATTGCCTGAAAGGCCTCGGCGGGGCGCTCGCGCGCGAGCGCCTCGTCGCGCTCGGCGCGCGCCGCTTCGTCGTGATCGCCGAGGAGAGCAAGCTGCGGGCGGACCTGCGCGGAGTGCGGGTGCCGGTCGAAGTGCTCGCGTTCGCGCACCGTGACACGGCGAAGCGGATCGCGGGACTCGGCATGAAGCCCGTGCTGCGCATCTCTGCACAGGGGGCGCCCTGCCGCACGGACAACGGCAACGTGATCTACGACTGCGCGTCAAGCCCGGCGCTCTTGCCGCAGGACCTCGAGCGGGCGCTATGCGCAACCGCGGGTGTGGTCGCTACGGGCTACTTCCTCGGCATGGCGCACGAGGCGATTCTCGCAGGGCCGGAGGGCGTGCGGCGAATTGCGCGGCACTGAGCGGCGGTGTGGTCAGAAGAAGCAGGCGGGAATCTGCCGACCTGCGGCGTCGTGGAGAGAGATCTGCACGGGTGCGTTCAAGTTGACGCTGGGCAGAACGAGCGGTGCCAGCCAGAATCCGTCGCGGAGCAACGTCGCGTTCGATTGCTCCGTACCGAGGGAGTAGACGAGGCTGCCGACGGCTGCGCTGCCTTCGATGCGCCCGACGGCGATCTGCCGCCGGCCGGTCAGGGCGCCGACGGCCATCAGTCCACCGAACGAGACGGCAATCGGCTTCCGGCACCCGCTGATGTACGGGATGGAGACGTATTGCGTCACCAGCCAGTTGCCCTGGTAGCGATGCAGGATGGCGGCGGTCGGCGACGGGATGGTCGATCCGGGGAGATCGAGGAAGTAGAGCCTGTAGCCGCGAGCGAGGTTGTCGTGGAAGGGGTAGATGCGCGGGTTTTGACCTTGCAGCGCGAACTGCTGCTGGAGTGCGGCCTGCGGCGTCGTGGGGCCGCCGCAGCCGGCGAGCAGGAGCGCGAGGGAGAGGGCGCCGAGGAACTGGCAGAGCCCGAACCGCCGCATGCCAGGACCTCCCGTCGCACGAGAGTTCGCAGCGACACCGCAGCGTGCCTGCAACGGCGCAAAAAAGGGCGGCCCGCCCCGCGTGATGCGGAGCGGGCCGAAAGGCTGGTCGGACTGGCGGGATTCGAACCCGCGACCTCTACCACCCCAAGGTAGCGCGCTACCAAACTGCGCCACAGCCCGATGCCGTTCTATTCTATCCGTCTATTCCGGCCGCCGCAAGCGCCGTCACGCTAGATGATGATGCAGATCAGCCCGCCAGATCCCTCGTTGACGATCCGCTGCAGCGTTTCCTGCAGTTTTTGCTGCGCGTTCTGCGGCATGCGTACGAGCTTGTTCTGGATGCCTTCGCGAACGAGTTCCAAGAGCGACTTGCCGAAGATGTCGGATTCCCAGATCTTCTTCGGGTCGTCTTCGAACTTCTCGAGCAGGTACTGCACGAGTTCCTCGCTCTGCCGCTCGGTGCCGATGATCGGCGTGACTTCGGTCTCGATGTCGGCGCGGATCATGTGGATCGAGGGAGCGCTCGCCTTGAGGCGCACGCCGAACCGGCTGCCCTGCTTGATCAGCTCCGGCTCCTCGAAGTGCATCTCTGCCAGGCTGGGCGGCACGAGGCCGTAGCCCGACTCGTGCACCTGCTCGAGCGCGTCTGCGACCTGGTCGTAGGCGCGCTTCGCGGCGACCATGGTGCGCCAGGCGCGCATCAGCTCGCGGTCGCCGCCGATCTCCTGGCCGTAGAGGTCGGTGAGCGTCTGGTGGAAGAGCCCCGGCACCGCGGACATCGTGATCCTGGCGACGCCCTGGCCGAGGTCGAGTTCCTCGAGCTGCACGCGGTCGGCGAGTTCGAACGCGGCGAGCGATTCCACGGCGCGGTCCACGTCGCGCACGCGGGTCACGCTCTCTTCCGCCGTGTGAACCGCTTCGTCGAAGCGGTCGCGCAGGGGGAAGCCCGGTTCGAGCTCCGCCACCCAGTCGGGCAGCGCGATGCCGACCTCACGGACCGGGAACTCGTAGAGGATCTGCTCGAGGAGCACCTGCAGGTCCTCCATCGTCAGGTCCTGTGCCGAGAGCGGCAGGACCGGCACCTTGTAGCGGTCCTCGAGCTCCTGCGCCAGGTCGAGCGTCGACTGGGCGTAGGGCTGCGCGGAGTTCAGCACGACGGCGAACGGCTTGCCGAGTTCCTCGAGTTCGTTCACCACCTGCTGCTCCGCCGGTTCGTAGGCGCCGCGCGGCAGGCCCGTCACGGTGCCGTCGGTCGCGACGACGATGCCGATCGTCGAGTGCTCGGAGATGACCTTGCGCGTCCCGACGGCTGCGGCCTCCTCGAAGGTGACCGGGTGGTCGAACCACGGCGTGTCGACCATGCGCGGCTCTTCGTCTTCGGTGTAGCCGATGGCGCCCTCGACGGCGTAGCCGACGCAGTCGACGAGCCGGATGCGGCAGTGCACGCCCTCGTGCAGTTCCACTTCCACCCCCTCGTCGGGGATGAACTTCGGCTCGGTGGTCATGACCTGGCGGCCCGTGCCGCCCTGCGGCATCGCGTCGCGCGCGCGGTCCCGGTCGTTCGGGTCGATGATGTTCGGCAGGACCATGAGCTCCATGATGCGGCGGATCAGGGTTGACTTGCCGCTGCGGACGGGGCCGACGACGCCAATGTAGATGTCGCCCCCCGTCCGCTCCGCGACATCTTGCAAGATGTCGAACTGCTCCACCCCTACCCCTCCCGTGCTTGCCGGCGCCCATCCCGCGCCGGCAAAGGCGCGGCTTATCGGCGTCCCGGACGTGGACGGTTCATCATATGAGGGGAGTCAGCCGCTATGATTGGGCGATTGCATCGGACGGCATCAGTTGCGCCAGCGCTCCTCCTCCTTGAAGGCGCGCTGCAACAGGCCCGCGATCTCCGCGGCGGGATCCGCTCCGTCGAACATGAGGCGCGAGAGCGCCGCGGCGATCGGCAGTTCGACGCCTACGCGCGCGGCGAGCGCCAGGGCGGCACGCGTCGCGGGAACGCCCTCGATCACCATCGGGGTCGATGCGAGCACCGCATCGAGCGGCGTGCCGCGCCCGAGCGCCTGCCCGGCCCTGCGGTTGCGGCTGTGCGCGCTCGTCACCGTTGCCAGGAGGTCGCCGAGGCCCGCAAGTCCGGCGAACGTCGCAGGCTCCGCGCCGAGGGCGACGCCCAGGCGCGTGATCTCCGCGAGGCCCCGGGTCAGGAGGGCGGCGCGCAGGTTGTCGCCCAACGAGAGGCCCTCGCTCACGCCCGAGGCGAGCGCGATCACGTTCTTGAGCGCCCCGCCGAGCTCGACGCCGACGCGGTCTGGCTGGCCGTATACGCG
>JAJYTV010000075.1 GCA_021792885.1 Bacillota bacterium | reverse complement strand
CCATCGGTGCTCCTGCCTTGGGTATTCAGAACGATTCGTTCACCGGGTCCCCGACCGGTACGACTTGTTTGTGTCGTCCGTGCCGGAAGTGTTGTACGCCTTGTTGGCTTGCGTCGCGTCGTAAGCGTGGCCGCTCGCGACGTCGTACGCGTTGTACGAGCCGCCATAGGAGCGTGCTGCCGGGGTGAACGCGCCAGGAGCAGCGCCCGCGTACACGCCGGCCTGCGAGCGGTATGGCGTGCCTTGCGGGTTCTGCACGCCCTGTGGCGGCGTTGCATACGCGAACGCATTCACGGGATCAGCGTACGAACGGGCAAGGGATGCCTGGCCGCCTGCGGGAACCGTGGCATAGCCGGTCTCTCGGTGCTCAATCAGACGCCTGCGTCGACTCAACTGCATCTACCTCCTTTCGCTAAGAGTGTGGGATGCGCTTCATCGGCCAACACGTGTAGAAGCGTGGCCGTGTGGGAAACCCGCGGAAGGTTTTCCGCGTCCAGCTGCGGACCGTGGGTTGATTGCTGATCTTTCGATCGACGATCGGGTCATGATGTGCTCCGTTCCTCCGAGGCTGGCGTCAACCTCGCTAGACCGCTTGACAGCTGGTCAGGCGGTCTAAGTCGCAGAGAGGCGCTTGGTGGTCGCGAAAAGGGAAAAGACGGAAGAAGACACCGTGTCGAAGAAGGGGGAGACCAGTCGGGAGATGGGAAGTGAAGGCATAGCATCCCTGCCGTAGGTACGGTTGGCGCTGCAGGGGAGATTCTGCCCCGGCGAGGGGGTGCAATCGTGCACTTCACCGCGGTCGTGCTGGTGATACCGGTGGTTCTGCCCTTCGGCATCTCAGCCTGGATCGCAAGCAAACAGAAGAAGTAGCCCGTAAGCTACTTCTTCTGCACCTCACCAGATCCCCGGCTCCGTACCCCAGGGGCAAGCTGGAGGTGTGCGGCGGGCCGTCAACGAGTGGGAAACATCGAGTGCTCGGTCGATCCCGAACGAGGGAAGCGAGGATACTCGTAGAACTGGGCAGAAAGCGATCACAGGTGGTGCCGAGATGTCAGATCCAATCACAGTGCGGCGCGCTCGCGTGGAAGACGCGGAGAACATCGCGCGGGTCCACGTGCACACCTGGCAGACGACCTACCGTGGAATCCTCCCTGACGACTTTCTCGACCACCTCGGCGACAACATGGAAGCTCGAACTCAACGTTGGCATGCGCGGGTGTCTGAGCCCGATCCTAAAGTCACCCTCGTCGCAGAATCCGACGCTGACGGGGTCCTCGGTTTCGCGACGGGAGGCCCGGACCGCGAGGAGTCGACCCTGGCAGAGATCTACGCCATCTATGTCACGCCAATCTTCCATCGGCGCGGCGTGGGACGGAAACTCGTTCACATGCTGGCGCAACAATTCTGGAGTCGTGGGACTGTGTCAATGCGGGTTTGGGTGCTCTCTGAGAATCGTTCGCGCAGCTTCTACGAACGGCTGGGCGGGCGAGTTCAGAGCGTGAGAATGGTGGAGATCGGTGGGACAGAGGTAGAGGAGACGGCCTACGTCTGGGAATCGATCGACAGTCTGCTGCGCGTGCCCTATGATCGCTCGAAAGGCCCCTGATTCAGTGGGACCGGCGATGCCTATTTCGAGGATGAGCTGGCTCGCAAGGGCTCTAGCATTTCGCCTGCCCGCGCGTATCCGGAAGCCCCCCTGCCCATGGCGTCTTAGGCTGTGCGCTGGTAGCTGCGGAAGGAGAGGCTGCAGAGGGCTACCAAGGCTGCAGCCAGCAGTGCGAGGTAAAACAGGTTGAGACCTACCGTTCCCCAGGCGACGTGCGAGTGCAGCATCTCCCGCCCGACCGTCACGCCCCACGTGATCGGGTTGAAGCGTGACACGTGGCGGATCCACACTGGCATGAGGCCGGACGGCATCAGCGTCGTGGAGAGGAAGGAGAGCGGGAGACCGAGGAAGTTGACGACGGCGATGATCGATTCCTCGCGCCGCAGGAGGAGCGCCATCGCGATCGAGAAGGCGGCGAAGACCGACCCGATCAGCACCGCAGCGAGCAGCAAGGCGAGTGCGGCGGGAAGCCCGCCCGGGAAGCGCGCGCCGCCGAGAACGCCCAGACCCAGGATGATCAGGGACTGCACGAGCGTCACGATCGCCTGGTTCGCGAGGTCCCCCGCGATCAGCGAGACGCGGCGCGCCGGCGACACGAGAAGGCGGTCCATCACGCCTCTTTCCATGTCGGTGACGTAGCTCATGCCGGCCCAGCCGTTCGAGAAGATCGTTGTCATGATCACGATGCCCGGCGTGAGGAAGGCGACGTAGGAGCCGGCGGGGAAGCCCGGCAACGCGGTGATGCCTTTGAAGAGCTGGCCGAACAGGAAGAGCCAGATGATCGGCGTGACCAGCGTGAAGGCTACGTACATCGGCTGGCGCAGGACCGCTCGCAGCCTGCGTCCGGCGAGATGCAGGGAATCGGTGAAGATCGCGCTCACTTGGCTGCCCCCTCTGTGTCGCCGCCGTAGAGGCGGCCGGTGTGGTACAGATAGACGTCGTCGAGCGAGGGACGTGCGACGGTCGCGGCGGCGACAGGAATTCCCGCCGCCTCGAGCGCCGCAAGCACCGCGGGAAGGGCGCGCTCGCCGCTCTCGACCCGTGCGCGCAGGACGGTGCGATCGATGCGCAGCTCGCGCAACCCCGTCAGGTGATCCAAAAGAGCGGTGCGCAACTGCGCCTCCGGCCGGGCCTCGCGCAGTTCGATGCGGATCCTGTCGCCGCGCAGATCGCGCTTGAGCTCGTTTGGCGTCCCTTCGACCGCGACCTCGCCGCGGTCGATGATCGCAATGCGCTCTGCGAGAAAGTCGGCCTCTTCGAGGTAGTGGGTGGTCAGCAGCACGGTGAGACCCTCGTCGCGGCCCAGGCGCGCAATCTCGCGCCACATCTCCTGGCGGGACTCGGGGTCGAGGCCGGTCGTCGGCTCGTCGAGGAACAGGACCTGCGGCCGGTGCACGAGGCCCATCGCGACGTCGAGCCGCCGCTGCATGCCGCCGGAGTAGGTGCGGGTGATGCGCCCTGCGGCGTCCCTGAGGGCGAAGCGCTCGAGTAGGGTGAGCGCCCGCTCGCGCAGCGCCGCCCCGCGCAGGCCGTAGAGCTGCCCCTGAAGCACAAGGTTTTCGTATCCGGTCGCTTCGAGGTCGACTGCGGATTTCTGCGACACGTAGCCGATGGTTCGGCGAACGCGATCGCTCTCACGCACCACGTCGAGCTGCGCGACGCGTGCCTCGCCGGCGTCGGGACGCGTGAGTGTCGTGAGGATGCGCACCGTCGTCGACTTGCCGGCGCCGTTCGGTCCGAGCAGGGAGAAGACGCAGCCCCTGCGTACGGAGAACGTCACCCCGCGCAGCGCCTCGACGCCTCCGCGGTAGGTCTTGCGGAGCCCATGGACCTCAATCGCGAATTCATCCCTTGCGCTATCCATTGCAGCGCACGTCCCTTCCGCATTGGGTGTATCCAGAGCTGATGCCGCATCGGAGGCACAGCCAACCAAGCCCCGGCAGTTGGGGAGCTCTCGGATTGTAGGTGGAGGCTTCCGTCCTGCCGGAACCTCAGGAGCCCGCGCCGGACGGCGCAGCTTCGTGCAGCCGCGCCCAGACGTCGAGTCCCTCGAGCGTGCCCTGCTCGATCTCCTGCGCAAGGCGTTGGGTGTAGTCGAGATCCGCTTCGAGCAGCGCGAGATGGTACTCGCTCTCGACCGCGAACAGGCGTGGGATCCCTTTCTCCGCGGCGACAGCATGCCGCGCGCGGATGTGCGAGATCTCTGCCGCGAGGCGGCGTGCCCGCTCCGAGAGGAGCCATGCCGCCTCGGCCGGCGGGAGTGCAGGCATCAGGGAGAGGCCTGCCTCGAACTGCGTGTACTCCCGGACCGGGGTCGAGAGGAGATCCGAGAGCCAGTCGGCCACCTCGATGCGACCCGCGTCGGTTACCCGGTAGACCGTCCGCTCTGGCCGTCCGCCTTCGCGCTCCGTCTCCAGCGGTTCGATCAGCCCTTGGCGCAGGAGCGCGTTGACGACCGTGTAGAGCGAGCCGTAATTGAGCTTGATGCTCTCATGCTTCGCTCGGGCCCGCAGCAGCGTCGCGACCTCGTAGGGATGCGTCGGGCGCTCGAGCAGGGTGACGAGTACGGCGAGAGCGAGCGGATTCTCAATCCTGCGCTTGGCCATGGCATCCCTCCTGGCGAAGGTATCTGCCTTGGAGTATCCGTTGCCGGATATCGAAGCGGCAATTGTACCCTGGGACAATGCAGCGGGCAGCTCTTGGCGGACGAGGGGTGACACCTGCTTTGGATCGGTCGCTGAGATTGGCGGAAAATGTTGACAAAAATTTGCCTGAAGACGTAGACTTGGTGTCGATTTTTGGCCAAAAGGGAAGCGGGGAAAAATTTGGTGGACAAAAAAAGGGGTACACTGTCGACTTATCTTTCACTGGCTGCCGTAGCGGGGTTCATCAGCATCATTGCACGGGTTTTCCTGTTTAGCAGTGGCACTGGAGCAGTGGTCGTCGGAATTGTGATCGATATCGCCTTGATTGTGCTGATTGTTCTTTCTGTCATCGAGGCGAAGAAACACCTCGATCGCGCGACGTTGCGGTCTTCACTGGTCGGCGTCATCTACGGTGGGGTGACTGCGATCGGGAGTCTCCTCTTTCCGGTGTCTGCCGCCGTGCTGCGCACGAGCATTCTGCGGGCGGATCCGTCCATTCCGTCCAGTGTGCTGAATTCGCAGATCGCGCTCGACACCTCGACGGTTATGCGCGTTCTGCAGGCGGTGCTCGCCGTCGTCTTCTCATGGCTCCTCGCCCTGCTGGTTGGCTGGATCGCCTCCAAGATCGTCCGCTCCCCGGAGAAGGCTGCCTGAAGAGGCGAGGGCTCGCAATCTCTGGAGGTGAGGGCTTATCCGTCGCTATCTCAGCACGTTCGTGACGATTCTCGCTGTCCTCGTCCTGATCGTCGTGGCGCGCGCCGTTGCCCCGAAACAGACCAACGCCACCGCCGCGGCCACGTCGCTCGTGTACAGTACCGCCACTGCACACTATGGCAACCTGTCCGTCAATGTCTCGGGCAGCGGTGTCGTCGAGGCCGCGAGCGCCATCGGCGTGGATGCCTCCCAGACCGGCACCGTCACGTCGGTGCCTGTCGCGGTCGGCAGCGCGGTGAAGGCAGGGCAGGTTCTCGCGTATGTCAAAGACCAGGGTGCCCTCGAGGGGAACCTCCTGTCGGCGAAGGCCCAACTTGCCGCGGACGAAGCATCGCTGAGCGCCTTGACCCCTGCGGCTGCGCAGATCAAGGCGCAGGAACAGCGCGTGCAGGCGGACGAGGACAGGGTGCAGTCGGACCAGCAGAGCATTGCGGACTTGACGGTGGTCGCACCGATCTCCGGCACCATCTCGACGGTGGACGTCACCCCAGGCCAGGTGGTCGGCGCAGGGGCGCCGCTCTTCGAGGTGGTTCAGACCTCCAGCGCCGAAGTCGAGATCTCGGTCCCGCAGATCGACCTGCCGAACATCAGTATCGGCGGGGGCGCCCAGGTGTGGACACTGGATCTGGGCTACATGCAGGCGGTCGTCACGAACATCGGCCTGCAGAGCGACGGCACGAGCCGCATCGGAGCGCTCTACCCGGTGACGCTCCGGATCGAGAACCCGCCAGCAGGTCTGCGCCAGGGGATGCAGGCCAACGTGAACTTCCCGGCGCCATACATCCTGACTTCCTCCGGAACGATCGCCTTCGCCGATACGGACACCGTCGCCGCGCAGGTTGCCGGCACGGTCACGACCATCGCGCAGCAGGCGGGCGAGTCGGTGCAATCCGGGCAGGCTGTGCTCACCCTGCAAAACCCCGGTCTCCCCGGGACCCTGAGCGCCGACGAGGCGCAGCTCGCTTCGGATCAGGCCCAGCTGCAGCAGATGCAGAACCCGTCGCCAAGTCAGACGGCATCGCTCAAGGCACGGATCGCCGCGGACCAGGAGACGGTTTCGGAGGCCGAGAAGGCACTGCAGGACCTCGATATCAAGAGCCCGATCAGCGGGCTGGTCACGGCGGTCAACGTACAGCAGGGAAGCATCGTCGGACCGTCGCTGTCACAGGCGACGGCCCCGTTTGCCGTGGAGAACCCGCATTCCCTCGAGGTCTCCGTGCCGGTTCCCGAGATTTCGATCGCACAGGTAGCCATCGGACAGCGCGCCACCATCACGGCTGACGCGCTGCCCGGCCAGACGTTCGCGGGCAAGGTCGCCGAGATCGCGCCGGCCGGCGCTGTCAGCCAGGGCGTTGCCACGTTTGACGTCACGATCGATGTGACGAATACTGGAGCACTCCGCGCGGGGATGTCCGCGAATGCCGTCATCGACATCGCGCGGCTCCACCATGTGCTGCTCATCCCCGTCGAGTCGCTGGCGGGCTACGGCCACCAGACGACCGTGCAGGTGCTCTCGGGCGGCATGCCGGTGATCCGCCACGTGACCGTCGGCCTATCGAACGACTTGGAGGCCGAGATCACCGGCGGCCTCACGCCGGGAACCCGGGTGATCACGGCCAAGGCCTCGCAAGGGACCCTTCCATTCGGCTCCAGCAGTGGAGGCAAGAGCGGGGGAGGGTCCTGAGGTGGCGGACGTCATCCAGGTCAAGGAACTCGCGCGTTCCTATCGGATGGGCAGCGTCGAGGTGCCGGCGCTGCGGGGCGTCAATTTCCGCATCGGTGTCGGCGAGATGGTGGCGATCATGGGGCCGTCCGGCTCCGGCAAGTCGACGCTGCTCAATCTCCTGGGCTGTCTCGACCGCCCGACAGGCGGCCACTACTACCTTGCCGGCGAGGACGTCAGCCGGAAGACGAGCGACGAGCTTGCGGAGATCCGCAATGCGCGCATCGGCTTCGTCTTTCAGAACTACAACCTGCTGCCGCAGCTCACAGCCCTCGAGAATGTGGAACTGCCGCTGATCTACCGAGGCCTGCGCGCCGGAGAGCGGCGGAGGCTCGCCGAAAGCGCGCTCGGTGCGGTGGGGCTGATGGACAGGCGCAACCACCGGCCCATGGAACTATCGGGCGGTCAGCAGCAACGCGTCGGGATCGCGCGCGCCCTTGCGGGCGCGCCGGACGTGATCTTGGCGGATGAGCCGACGGGCAACCTCGACACGGCCTCCGGCGAGGAGGTCCTGCGCCTCTTCGAGGAGCTGCATGCGAGCGGCCGGACAGTCCTCCTGGTCACCCATGACGAAGAAGTGGCGCACCACTGCGGCAGGATCCTGCGCTTGCGCGATGGCGTCCAGATCGGCGACGAGGCGCTCTCAGAGCCGCTGCGGTCCAAATCAGGCGCACGGGAGGTCGACGCCTGATGGTGCTGGAGAGCCTTCGCATGGCCTGGCGGAGCCTGATCGCCAGCAAGTTGAGAGCGATCCTGACGATGCTTGGCGTCATCATCGGCGTCGGGTCGGTGATCGCGCTGATCTCGATCGGCCAGGCGGCGACCGAATCGATCACCTCACAGGTCCAGGCGCTCGGGGCGAATGCAATCGTCGTCTTGCCCAACAGCGCGGCAGGCGTCGTTTTGCACCCGCAGGACGCGACATGGCTGCGGGAAGCCGTGCCCCAGATCTCGGCGGACGCTCCGATGCTCATGGGCAGCGTGATGTCGGATTACGGCACGC